>JBEKLQ010000029.1:0-38454 GCA_050010115.1 Acidimicrobiales bacterium
CAGATCCTCGAGCGGCTCGCCGGCTACTGCGCTGCCATCAACCAGGATGCAGGCTCAAAGGAACAATCGGCCGCAGATGCATAGGGTACCCCCATTACGCGATTAATCAATCGGACAGGACATTAGCGGGAGGGGGGGCAGGCCCCCCTCCCGGCCTCCTCCCGGCGCGGCCGCGTTGGGCTGAGGTAGTCGGGCCGGCAAAGCCGGCCCTCGGGCGCTATCGCGTCGCGCATGACGAACGTGGTGAACATCAACGACGTGCTCGACGGTCATGTGAGCTTGGAGGTCGACTGCGTCGACCGGCTGCTGCTCAACGCCTACGTCCCCAGACTTCAGGTGAGCGGTCAGGTGGTCACGTTCCTCACCGAGCACCTCGGCTTCCCGATCCCCTCGCCGGCGCTGCTCGAGAAGATCGGCAACCGCTTCCGCCGTGATGTAAAGGCATTTGCGGGCGAGCACAGTGTTCCCATCCTCACCCTGAAGAAGCCCGACCGGACGCGCTGGGACGACCGCAAGCTCGACCACGTCCGTCCCTATCTCGATGCCGCCGAGGCAGCCGGTCGCACCGGCATCGTCGCCATCGTCCAGACTCAGGAGTTCCAGTGGGTCTTCAGCGCCAAGAACCGCTCACCGAAGCCGGGTGTCGTGAGCTTCGATTTCGTGAAAGAGGACCGCCGGGTCGGGATGTACTACTTCTACGTCCTCGATGCCGAGTTCGGGCCCGGCTTCATCAAGATCTGTACGTACTTCCCCTACCCGGCCAAGGTGTGGCTGAACGGGCACGAGTGGGCCAAGCGGCAGGCCCATCGGGCGAAGATCACCTTCACCGCTCTCTCGAACGGCTTCGCCACCTGCGATCGACCCGAGCGCCTGCAGGCGATCTGCGACCGGTTCGGACCAGCTGACATCGAGGGCTTCTTCGACCGGTGGTCCTCGGTGATCCCCACGCCATTCACGACGGCCGACAAGGAGGCGGGCTACTTCTGGGAGCTCTCGATGCGACAGGTGGAGGTCTCCCGCACGCTCGTATTCGACGACCCGCGCCGCGCCCGCGGGTTCTTCGAGTCCCTCGTGGCCGACAACATCGGCATCGGGCGGCCGCACGAGGTGCATGCCGTCTTCGGTCGCAACCGCCGCGGCCGTACCACCCCACAACCGTTCGCTACGAGGGTCTTCAACGTCGGGACGGACGTGAAGATGGACTTTCGGTACAAGCACAGCCGTGTCAAGCAGTACCTCAAGGAGGGGAGGGCACTTCGCATCGAGACTGTCATCAACAAGCCGTCCGACATCGGCGTCCTCGCCCGGCTCGAGCATCTGCCCGAGCTTGTCGGCAAGGCCCGCCAGGTCAATCACCGTTTGCTTATGATCGAACGTGCCGGCCAGGGCTGTGCCATCGGCTCTGCGCTCTTTGAGCGTATCCACCAGCCCTACATAGTTGAGGGCCAACGAACCGGAGCCCTGCGCTTCGGGGATCAACGCGCCATGGCCCTGGCCGGCTCGCTCTGCCTCGTCGTTCACGCCGTCACCGGCTTCACCAACAAGAGCCTTCGCGGGCAGGTGGCTGGACTCCTCGGTAAGGACTACAGCTCTTCGCAGATGAGCTACGACCTGCGGCGCCTCCGCCTCCACGGCCTGATCGAACGCCAAGCGGGGACCAACTCCTACACCCTCACTCCGGAGGGCATCCGCGTGGCCGTCTTCTACACCAAACTTCAAGCTCGACTGCTCCGGCCGCTCCTCGACGCGGACAAGCCTCCGGCACCTGTCGAGCTTCGCCGTGCTCTCGCGACCGTGGAACGCATCCTTGGCGACTACGTCACCAACGCGCGCCTTGGGGCGGCCGCTTGAAACTTGTCACAAGATCCAGAGACCTGTGGACCAAGAAGATCCAGAGACCTGTGGACCAAGAAGATCTAGGGGTTCTGGTCGCTGGCGTGAGACGGCACGTCTGTCGCGTACCGGAGAGTCCGTTCATCCCGCTCCCGTAGATGGACATGTCGATGGACAAGCGGAGCGCCTGAACGCTGTCGACGACGCTCCGCGCACCGGCACCTTTGCGCAGTCCTGGATCATGATGCTCGGCAATCGTCGGCGGTGTCGACCGGTTCGTAAGCGTGGTGCTCGGTGCCGTCCCTCTACGCCTCGCCGTCGCTGTCGGCCGTGCGATGCAAATCGTAGGGAGAGATGCCGGCAGCCTCGCTCGTGGCCAAGCCTCGGCGTTGTAACGGGCTTGTATCGGTCGAGCTGACGGCGAGCTCAGCCGGCCGCAGCGAAGCACGCTCTTGGGATCGGGACGGCGACTAGCGTCGCCGGCTGAACGGTGGCGACCACCAGGTCCCGATATGGCGATTCGACTCCGAGCGGATACCCCGCGCCCAGGAACTCGCCGGCTGCTATCGAGGTCGACCGCACCGAACCTGCGGCCGAAGCGGAGAAACACCCAAGAGCGCCGCCACCGCCTTGACTGGCCCAGACGACATCGCCGGTCGCGAGCAGGGCATTCCAGCCGATGTCCTCCGTCACGCTGGTTGGGCGGAGCCCAGACGCCGAGTAGAGATCCACCCAAGCGCCGTTGCCGCCTCCTCCCGCGCCCAACCATCCTCCAGCCGTCGTAGCCACAAGGGTGTAGCGCCCGTAAAATGCCGGCCCGCCGTACCAGCGTCTTGAGATGACCCGCCAACTGGACGGAGCGATCTCCGCGATCTCTCCACAGCTGAACGGCACTCTCCGCCCACAGAACGTCGCGTAGAGGGGCCCGCTCGCGGATGGCAGGGCCAACGCGGTGATGTTGCCCAGGGCATTGCTCGGTGCCGGTCGAGTGGCAACGGCGCCAGTCGTCAGGTTCACGAGTTCGACGTGGTCTGAGTCGGCGATCCAGGCGTCGTCCTCGCGAGGGACGACGGCGACCGCGATCGAGGGATCCGTATAGGGGGAACCCTGGACGGCGGTCGCCTCGGTGAACGGCAGTCGGACGAGTGGCACGGGTCTGAGATCTGCGGGGACTCGCCACACCTCGAAATGACCGATCGCACCGCCCGAGAGGTTGATCAGGAAGACTTGTCCGTCTGGACCCGCGAACAGACTCGCGACTCCCGCCACTCTCGGCCCGAGCACGAAGCGGCCGCTCGGTAGCTCGACTCGCGCAAGAGTGAGAACCGGAGGCGGGCAGTTCGGTTCGCTGGAGGGCTCGACGAGAGCCACAACCTCGTGTCCAGCGCCGGCGAGCACGGGAGGCGCTTCGCACCAGTCAAATACGAATCGCTTGGGCAGTCGAGCGAGTGTCACCACTTTCCCCGCGCTCGTCCGCTGCACCGTGGTCGATGGAGCACCATGAGGAGCGGTGGTGGCCGATGGAACATTCATCGAGCTCGAGGTGGGACCGGCGGTCGTCGATGAAGTACTCAGGGAGCCAGAAGGGGTGCCGGCCAGTATCCCCACTCCGATGGCGATGACCACAAGCACGGCGACAGCGACCGTGGCGAAGCCCTTCAGCTCAGGGACTCCCTCCGCCGAGGATCGGGACCAACGTCGCTCGACTCGGGCGGCGGTCACGAGACGATGCCGATGGCGAGGATGACCGTGCCGTCGGCGCGACGGAGATCGTGACAACGCAGGTACCGGCACCCAGGGGCTGGGTCGGTGCGCGCGCTGACGGCATCATCTTGTAGGACGCTGAGGAGGGAAGCAATCTTGCGGGCCGACGCGGCGGTCACCTCTCGAGAGGCATAACCAGCGCCATCTGGGTATCCGGAGGCCAACCGAGCGAAGCGAGGGCGGCAGAGGAGGCGCGGCGAGCTCGAACTGCCCCGCCGATGCTGGTCGCGCTGCGGTGCCTTGCCCCGTAGTTACGGTTACGTAAGCTGGCATGCAAGGGTGTACCTCCAGATTTGGCCCTCTGTAGTACCGATCTGAGTGTTCATCGAAGGCCTCGCCCTGACCAACGCGGTGAGCGTTGGCGACGGCGCTCTTGTGCGTCATGATCTGACCGTGCTCCTTGCGAGTGAGCAACGTCGGGAAGGCCGTGTCTGTCAGGCTGAGCTGAGACACACCCGCCGGGCATACTGAGCACAACCTCGATGCGAGTTGTGTCGTTGCGTGATGGTCAGTTGTGTCACTGACCCGGAGCAGCCCCAACGGGATTCGAACCCGTGCCTCCACCTTGAGAGGGTGATGTCCTAGGCCACTAGACGATGGGGCCGAGGGTGCTGATGAGGGCAACCTCCGCACTCCAAGCGGTGGCACGAGGCCGGTCGCTCGGGGCGCCCCATCGTAGCCGTCTGCCGAGACGCCCCCGACCGGGTCTCCCCAGAGTTCTGACGGAGCCTTCGGTCACCGTCGCCGCGGTAGCCGACCCAAATCACCACCCGGCGAGCCGCCGGGCGCGCTCCAGCAGAATGCGCAGGTTGCTCTCACCGACGAGCTCCCAGGCCTCGGGCCACGACACCCACTTGAGGTGAGCACGCTCGTTCTCCGGGCGAGCCTCGTCCGGCCGATCGGTCACGAAGATGTATCGCAGGTCGGCGTGCTCATGGGCCGCTTCGTCGCCCCGGGCTGGGACATGTACCACGACTACCTGGACAACGTCCCCCTGCTGGTTCTCCGGGCTGCCCGCTGCCGGCGCGCCAGTCGTCGCCGCCAGCGGATGCAAGTCCGCCAACCCGGTTTCCTCGGCTGCTTCCCGTAGCGCGACGGCACGCGGATCGCGCTCTCCCGGATCACCGTGGCCGCCCACTTGCATGTATCGGCCGTGTCTCTCGTGCCAGCGCAGCAGGACCCGCTGCGACTGGAGGTGGACGACGAGCGCCGAGGCGGTCAGGTGGAGCGGCTCCGATCGGTCCCACGGGTCAACGACGGTCTCGAGCAGTTCGACGACTTGTTGCACGTCGCGAACCTCTGCCGCTTCGATGGGCTCGTACTCAACGCGGGAGCCCGGCATCGACAGCCGAACCACGTCACTGGCGCCGCTGACTGCCGCACGACCACGGTGACGGTCACGGTCACGGTCACGGTCACGGTCAGCCACGGCAGACATCCTCGCGGCTCGACCCGATGTGCGGCCAACACTCATGCCGGGCGCGCCGCCCAACCAACCGGCACCGGTTGTCGCGGCGCGGCAGACTTCAGGTATGGAACGCCACCACGCCATCAGCGTCTTGCAGCGTGAAGCCGGGCGTGTGCTACAGCTCGCCAGCGACTACGACCGGCTGGCCGCGCCGGTCCCCAGCTGTCCCGGGTGGGACCTCGCCGATGTCGTGAAGCACCTCGGCAACGTCTACAACTGGGTCGGGACCATCGTCGACGGGCGTCTGGCAGCCCCGCCCGGACCGGAAATACCTCGCCGGCCAGCTGACATGGGCCCCGGCGACTGGATGGCTGATCGCCTCGACCGCGTCGTGTCGGTGCTGACGAGCGCGCCCGATGACGCCGTCATGTGGAACTTCGCATCTGACTCGCCGGCGCCGGTGTCGTTCTGGTGGCGCCGTCAGGTACATGAGACCGCCATCCACCGCGTTGATGCCGAGCTTGCCTGCTCGGCCCGGATTGCCACACTGGAGCCCGAGATCGCCGCCGACAACGTCTCGGAGCTCCTCTTCCTCCTCCGGTTCATCGAGACCAGTCCGCTCACGGACGGTGCGCCGGCACCGGCCGAAGCGGAGCCGCCAGCCGGGCTCACCGTCCACCTGCATGCGACCGATGCGGACGGAGCCGAGTGGACCGTCGACACCGAGGCGCGCACCATCGCGAGAGCTCACACGAAGAGCGACGTGGCCATCCGGGGCACAGCTTGGGCGTTGGCCCGCTGGTGTTGGGGACGCTCCGTGGATGGGGAGATCGAGACCTTCGGCGACCTCCAAGCTGCAGAGTCCTGGAGGCGAAGTGTTGTCCCCTAGCGACGAAGGTGCCGTCGTCTAGCGACTGCGGCTGCCGCCTCCCGCCGTGACACAACCGAGTGATATACATCCGACAACTCGCCGTAGCGGCGCCTGTACGAAGGGGACCGAAAATGGGCAGGACTCGATCCAAGCGACGTGCCGCACGGGTGCTCGTCACGGGCGCCGTAGGGGTGCTCGCCTCAGCAACCATGTTGCTGCCGCCGAGCGCGAGTGCCACCACGCCGGGAGGACGCACAGCGACAGCGGCCACCTTCCGGGCGATCGGTGCCGCAGCGAGACTCCCACGCGGTGATCGTGTCATGGGGCGGGTACCTGCCACCGCGACAATGCGGGCCGACATCGTCCTGCGACCGACTGACTCATCCCAGCTCGCCGCATACGCGACTGCTGTCGCATCGCCGCACTCCCGCCTGTTCCGGCACTACCTCTCACCGGCGAAGTTCCGCCAGGCGTTCGCACCGGCCGCCGTCACCGTCGACCAAGTCAGGGCGGGACTCGCCGCTCGCGGCCTCACTGTCCTCCCGACAGCGGCGGACGGTCTCGTCATTCCAGTTCGAGCCACCGCGCAGCACATCGATGCTGCCTTTCACACGACCCTCGAGTCAGTCCGTCTCGCCAGCGGGCACGCCGGGCAATGGGCGGTCACCGCCCCTGAGCTTCCGGCCACGATTGCTCCCTCGGTACTCGCCATCCTCGGCCTCGACCAGCTCGTCCAGCCGACACCCCTGAACACTCCGGTGCGCCGCACGACGATTCAAGCGACTACGAGGAGTGCGGCAACGCACTGGGACGCCAACTCCAGCGCTCGACCGCAATCCGGCGGTCCCGAGCCCTGCGCCGAGGCCACCGAAGTGGCTAAGCAATTCAACACGTTCACCGACAACCAGGTCGCCTCTGCCTACGGCTTGAGCGGCCTCTACGCGAAGGGTGTCCTCGGCGCCGGCCAGACGGTCGGGCTGTTCGAGGAGGACACGTACCTGACAAGCGACCTCCGCCTATTCGACCTGTGCTACTTCGGTGCGGACCACTCGAACCAGGCGACGCTCATCAACATCGACGGCGGCGAGCCGCCCGGACCCGGCGCGGGTGAGGCCGCTCTCGACGTCGAGGACGTATCCGCCTACGCACCGGGAGCGGACATCGACGTCTACGACGCTCCGGGCACCCTCATCGGGTGGGTCGATGAGATGGCCGCCATCGTCAACCAGGACACAGCGAGCGTCGTGAACGTGAGCTACGGGCTCTGCGAGACGCAGATGGCAGAAGCGGCCCCCGGCTTGCCCCAGACTGAGAACATCCTCTTCGAAGAGGCAGCACTGCAGGGCCAGACGTTCGTCGTGGCCTCGGGTGATGCCGGTTCTGAGACCTGCTCCCGCAACGACAACACGAACCAGTCGCTCTCGGTGAGCGACCCCGCGTCCCAGCCGTTCGCGACATCCGTGGGTGGCACGAGCCTCAAATCGGCGACGTTCCCTCCCGTCGAGACCGTCTGGAACGACGGTGGCTCGGGCGGGCCAGGCGGCTTCGGCGGCCAGGGCGCCGGCGGCGGCGGTATCTCGCAACTCTGGCCCATGCCGTCGTGGCAGTCCGCTTCTGGCGTTCCCGGCGTGATCAATAGCTACTCGACCGGTTCTCTGTGCGGCGCACCGAGCGGCACCGACTGCCGAGAGGTCCCTGAGGTAGCCGCTTCGGCAGACGAGCTGCACGGGGACGAGATCGTCTACGACGGCCAGGGGACCACGATCGGCGGTACCTCTGCGGCCGCTCCGAAGTGGGTTGCCCTCCTCGCGCTCGCGAACAACTACTGCTCGACCCAGGGCCTCGGCCGTGTGGGTTTCGTCACCCCGGCGTTGTACCAGATCGCCTCGAACCCGGTGAGTTACGCGGAAGCCTTCAATGACATCACGCAGGGCAACAACGACATGCTCGGCGTCAACGACGGTGCCTACCCGGCCACCAAGGGCTACGACATGGCCAGCGGCCTCGGCAGCCCGAGAGTCACGGGGCCCGACGGCTCCACCGGCTTGGCAGCGCTCTTGTGCTCGGCCGGGACGTCGGACACGTCCCACCCGGTCGTCACGAGCGTTTCGCCCAATTACGGTTCCTACGCCGGCGGCACTTCCGTCACGATCGACGGTTCCAACCTGACCGGCGTGACCGAGGTGCAGTTCGGCCCGGCCGCGGTGGCCGTGACGAGCTCGGACATCAAACCCGGCGGCACCGCGATCACCGTGGACACGCCGCCCTCACCCACCCAGCCCTTCAACGGCGGTACGCCCGTCGGAGGGGTGCTCGTGGCAGCCTCAGGCCCCAAGGGCACGAGCGAGCCGACCCTGCTCGCCGAGTTCCACTACGTCGCCGGGTCGGACACGAGCCCGGTGCCGTCGGTCGACTACGTGTCGCCGAGCTCCGCATCAGCCGGCAGCACCATCACGGTCTACGGGAGCGGGTTCGAAGAGGGCAACGGCACCGCGTCCGCGCCAACCGTCCAGTTCGGCAACGTCGCCTCTACCACCGTCACGGTGGTCTCCGATACCGAGTTGACCGCGGTGGTGCCAGCCGAGCAGATCGGGACTGACTGCGCCACGGCGGGCATGGGTGTCCCGGAATCCAGCATCTGCCAGGTGGAGGTGACCGTCACGAACACGTACGGCACGAGCGCCACGCAGGCGATCCTCCCGCCGCCGACCGGGCTCGTCTTCGACCTCTTCATCCCGGCGCCTGGGACCGAGAACGTCCCGGCAGTCACTGAGTTCGACTACTCGCCCACGCCGGTGATCACGACGGTCAGCCCGAGCACGGTCGGTGTCGACCCCTACGAGTACTACGAAGCCGGGCCGGACCCACTGACCCCGGACATCCTCACGATCACCGGGACCGGCTTCAACTACTTCAGCCTGGAGTCCGTGAACGCGGTCGTACCTTCCGATTCGAGCCTCGACCAGTCGTTGTTCGTCGGCATCATCACTCCGACGACTGTCGAGTTCGATGCTCCGGTCTTCCTGCCTCCCGGGAACTCCAACAACCCCACCAGCTTCAACCTGAGCGTGGATTCGAGCAGCGGGACGAGCAACGTCGAGTCGGTGGCGGTCGCCCCCACCAACCTGACGGTGAGCAAGATCTCGTTGCACGACGGCTCGACCAACGGCGGACTCTCGGTGACAGTCACCGGCACAGGCCTGAACGCGGCAACGGGCGCCTGGTACGTGGGCGGACCTCCGCTGTACGGGTCGAGCCTGTCGACTCAGGTCACCGTGTCCTCACCCACCGAGCTGCAGTTCCTGACACCGGCGATGCCGGCGGACCAGGGTTTCTTTATGATTTGCAACGCATCGGTTTGCGTCGGCAACCGCCCGGTGACCGACTTCCAGTACTACGAGCCCGTCCAACCGGTGGCGACGTCGATCTCTCCTTCCGCCGGTTCGGCGGGCGGGGGCGAACGGGTGACGATCACCGGCACGGGCCTCGGCAGTGTCACAGCGGTGAAGTTCGGAACGTCGCTGAGCACCCGCGTGAGCAACCCGGACACGTACGTCGGCGCGAGCACGACGGAGGTCTTCGCCGCCGCACCGCCGGGCGTCGTCGGCACGAAGGTCCCAGTCGTGGTCGTCACTCTCGCCGGCACGAGCAAGCCGGCACCCGTGGAGTTCAGCTACGTGAAGGGGAACCCTGGTCCTCCCGTCGATGCGACCGTCAAGGCGGCCCCAGGGATGGGCATCGTCTCGTGGAGCCCGCCACTCAACGACGGCGGCTCACCGATCATCGGGTACTCGATCTCGGCCCACACTCCCAGTTACCCGTATAAGACGACGACTACCTACTCCCCGTACGTGAACGTCCCGGCGAGCGCTCGCTCCGTCGACCTCGCGGTGCCGCCCTTCCTGGAGTGGACCTTCGATGTGAAGGCGCGAACGGCGATCGGCTACCAGACCGCCGTCACCCGCGGCATCGAGGTGCCAGTGGGTGACGACGGCTACGTGATCGGCGCATCCGACGGCACCGCACGGGCGTACGGGGATCTCGGCAACCTCCCCGCCGGCGCCGGGGGGACCAAGCAGCCGAGCCCCATCGTGGCCTTCGCCGTGTCCCCCGCCCTGAGGGGCTACTGGACGGTTGCTGCCGACGGGGTGGTGAGCGCCTACGGATCGTCCATCAGGACCTACGGCTCGCTTGCACCGGACCGGCACCGCACGCCGATCGTGACGCTGCTCCCGGATTCGACTGGTGGGGGCTACTGGATCATCACGGCAGGCGGCGGCGTGTTCCCCTTCGGGGACGCGCGCTCCTATGGCGTGATCAACCAGGCGCTCACGTCACCGATCGTGTCGGCGGCCCGGTCGCTCGACGGCAAGGGCTACTGGATGGTGGCTGCGAACGGCACCGTCTACCCCTTCGGGGACGCCCAGAAAGCGGGATCGCTCGGCGGCAGTCACTCCCCGGTCGTGTCGATCCTGGGTGACCCCACTGCTGACGGCTACTGGCTCGTGACGTCGTCGGGCGGTGTGCACAACTACGGAAGCGCCAAGGCGCTCCCGCCTGTGTCGTCACCGGCGTCCCCCATCGTCAGCGCATCGGTCACACCCGATGGAGGGGGTGCGTGGCTCCTCGAGTCGAACGGCACAGTGAAAGCCGTGGGCGACGCCCTCTTCGAGGGTGACCTAGCGGGCCGGCTCGAAGCGCAGGCAGTCTCCATCTCGGCATGATCTGAACTCTTAGGCTGGGACGAGCTCAGCCTCGATCACACGGGATCACACGGCACAGGACGTGGCCCACCATGGTCGCAGCTCCGGAGCCTCGTTGGCCCGCGAGGCTAGAGCGGCGACCACGGTGGGCCATCGCCGGTTCCCACGCGCATGAGCGCGTCGAACACGTCGAGCGACCTTCCGGCACGGACTGGGAGGTGCGGCCATGACATCATCTTGCCCATCGGCACATGAGGAGGCGACGTGGGCAACGAGACTGAGATTCAGCGCCGGCGGATCCAACGGCTGATCAAGGAAATCGTCTTCCCGCTCCTCTACCCGGCGACCAAACCGCTCGAGGTGGCGGCGCACTTCGTGCGGGGTGAGCCGATCGAAGCCACCGAGGCCTACGCAAGGGAGTTCCGGCCGTTCAGCATCGGCCAACCTTGGGGCGGCGCCTGGTCGACAGCCTGGTTCCGTCTGTCGGGAACTGTTCCCACGCAATGGGCCGGTGGCGACGTGGTCGCCCGGCTGGGTCTCGGCTACAAGGGCATGGTGGGCTTCGGGGGAGAGGGCCTTCTCTGGGAGGGCGAGAGCCCGATCCAGGGCATCAACCCTCGCCACAACGAGGCGATGATCGCCTCTCCAGCCCGCGGAGGCGAGGCGGTCGAGCTACACCTGGAGGCGGCGGCGAACCCGTACGTGCCCTGGGGCGGCATCGAATGGCCACTGCTCCTGCCCGATTACGAGGGCGCGCCGCTCTACCGCCTGGACCGTGCCGAGCTGGCGCTGTTCGACCGAGAGCTCGAGAGCGCCTGGCACGACCTGCGCGTCCTGATGGAGCTGGCCGACGCGCTCGGGCCGAGCGACCACCGCTCCACCGAGATCGTGCGCATGCTCGACAAGGTCGCCCTGGCTCTCGACCTGTCCGACGTTCGTGGCTCGCTGTTGTCACAGCACGGCGTGTGGGATCGGCTGCTCGACTCCCCTACGGCATCGCAGTCTCACTTCGTCACCGCCGTCGGCCACGCCCACATCGACTCGGCGTGGCTGTGGCCTCTCCGCGAGACCAAGCGAAAGTGCGCCCGCACTTTCTCGACCGCCGTCGGACTCATGGAGGCCAACCCGGACTACGTCTTCGTGTGCTCGCAGGCACAGCAGCACGCTTGGATGGAGGAGCACTACCCGCTGCTGTTCGAGCGGATGAAGGAGAAAGTCGCGTCCGGACAGTTCGAGCCTGTGGGCTCGATGTGGGTGGAAGCGGACACGAACCTGCCCTCGGGCGAAGCACTGGTCCGCCAGCTCGTGTTCGGCAAGCGCTACTTCCTCGAACGGTACGGCGTCGAGACGGAGGACTGCTGGCTGCCCGACGCGTTCGGGTACTCGGGCAACCTGCCTCAGATCCTGCGCTCCGCCGGAGTCCGCTTCTTCCTCACCCAGAAACTCTCCTGGAACGAGATCGACCACTTTCCCCATCACACGTTCTGGTGGGAAGGGATCGATGGATCCCGGGTTCTCGCCCACTGCCCGCCGACCGACACCTACAACGGTGAGTTCCGTGTCGCCGAGATGCTGAAGGGCCAACGAGAGTTCGCCCAGCACGGCATCTCCCGCCATTCGCTTTACGCCTATGGCTATGGAGACGGAGGGGGCGGGCCTAGCAAGGCCATGCTCGACTCCTACCGGCGGCTCAAGGATCTCGACCCGTTGCCGAGGGTGGAGTTGGGAACGGCGCTGGGTTTCTTCCACGCGATCGAAGAGGAGGCGCTCGCGAACGACAAGGCGCTCGCAGCCGCCCGTCCGGGAACAGTCGCGACCGCGCATGCTCCTGGCGTCGGCGGCCTGCCCATCTGGGTCGGTGAGCTGTACCTCGAGCGCCACCGGGCGGTGCAGACGACGCAAGCCCAAATCAAGCTCGGCAACCGCCGTTCCGAGAACCTCCTGCGGGAGGCCGAGATGTGGGCCGTGGTCGGCCTGCAAGACGACTACCCCTCCGACGAGCTCGAGCGCGCTTGGCGCATCGTGCTGCTCCACCAGTTCCACGACATGCTGCCGGGATCCAGCATCCACTGGGTGCACGAGGACTCCGCTGCCGACTATGCCCTCGTTCGTGGAATCTGCGAGGACGTGATCTCCCGCGCCGGCGCGGCGATCGCCGACCGGGTCGGTGCAGGCGGGGCCGCGGGAGGGGCGGGGGCAGTCCTCGTGCTGAATGCGGGCTCTCACGCCCGAACCGATCTCGTCCAGCTCGACCTCTCGTCACTCGAACTGTCGGGACTGGGCGTGGGCGACGGGCTCGTCGCCGTGACGTCACCGAACAACGAAGCCGGCGAGCCGGTGCAGGTGTTCTCTGACGGCCGAGTCGGGTTCGTCGCCCAGGTACCCGGATGTGGTTGGGCGCGCTACGACCTCGTGCCGGCCGACGGGAACGCCAAGGTGGTCGCCGGCGGGACGCTCGAGCCGGTGACAGCCGTTGCCGGAGGCGAAGGAGCCTTCGAGCTGTCCAATGGGCTGCTCACCGTTCGGATCGACGCTGCTGGTCTCGTCGAGTCCGTGTTCGACCATGCGACAGGTCGCGAGGTGATCGAGCCGGGACAGCGCGGCAACGTGCTGCAGCTGCACCATGACTTCCCCAACGACACCGATGCCTGGGATGTCGATCAAGGCGCGTTCGCCCGGGCCACCGAGATCCGGGAGCTCGAGTCGATGAGGCTCACCGAGTCCGGGCCCGTCCGGGCCTCGGTCAGGGTCGTCCGAGCGTTCGGCACGTCGCGGATCTCCCAGGACATCCGGCTCGTCGCCGGCAGCCGCCGGCTGGGGTTCGATACGGAGGTCGAGTGGGGCGAGCGGCATCGTTTCTTGAAGGCGGCGTTCCCGGTGGAGGTGAGGGCGCCATCGGCCAGCTACGAGATCCAATTCGGCTACGTGCAGCGGGCGACGCATGCCAACACGACCTGGGAGGCAGCCCGGTTCGAGGTGCCCGCACAACGGTGGGCTGACCTGAGCGAGCCGGGTGGTGGGGTCGCGCTGCTCAACGACTGCAAGTACGGCTACGACGTGCGCGGCTCGGTGATACGGCTGTCCCTACTCCGCGGCCCGACGTGGCCCGACCCGGACGCGGACAAGGGGTTCCACCGCTTCTCGTACGCCCTGTTGCCACATGGGGGTCTGGCGGCATCGCTGAGCGCTCCCGGATCCGTGGTCGACGAGGCCGAGGCGTTCAACTTGGGTCTGAGGGTCGTGACGATCCCGCCGAACCGCACGCACCGGGCGGCTGCCACCCCTGCAACAGGCGGCGCTGAGGACCTCGGCACCCTGCCGGCCCTGCCGGCCCTGCCGGCCCTCCTGACCCTGCCGGAGCGCGCCTCCATCGTGGACGTCACGGGCGCCATGGTGTCGAGCGTGAAACGCGCCGACGGCGGAGGCGAGCTCGTGGTGCGTGTGTGGGAGCCCGCTGGTGCTCATGGGGCGATGGAGCTGCGGCTTGGTGCCGGTGGCCTCCCACCGGTCAGCGCGGCGAGCCGGACCGACGCGCTGGAGCGGGACCTCGCTGTCGTCGCGGTCGCTCCGGACGGTCGCGTGGCGCTCCCGCTCAAGCCATTCGAGCTCGTGACACTGAAGCTGTCATGACCGACGCAGTCGCCGCACACTGTCGGCGGCCGGTGATCAGTCCCGCAGCGGGCGCTCCTCGGAGACCGAGTTCACCTCCGCCAAGATGAAGGACGAGTAGCCCTCCTGCTTCAGCGCATCCAGCTGGAGCTTGAGCTGGCCTCGGCGGGCGACGAGCGCAGCAGCGCGATCTGACCCTGACGACCGCAGGCGGCGGGCAACCGCCAGCACGTCCGCGATCGGCAGGCCCGAGTAGACCACGGCGACGCCCAGGTCGGGTCGCTCGAAACTCGCCATGTCGACGACCCGGTCAAAGCCGATCGACACCCCGCACGCCGGCACATCACGCCCGAGCGAACGCCCGACCAGCCCGTCGTACCTACCGCCGCCGGCGATGGAGCTGGGGGCGTCCGGGTGGCCGAACTCGAAGATCTGTCCGCTGTAGTAGCCCATCCCCCGCACGATCGTCGGGTCGAGCGACCATGACGTCCCGGCCCCGCGCCTGGCGCCACCTTCACTTCCCGGCGCGCTTTCGGTCGACCCGGTGTCGCGAGCCATCTGCTCCAAGGCTTCGAACGTGGCGCGCAAATCCTCGAGGACGGCTTCGGGTACGCCAGGCAACAGGTCGGCCGCCCGGTCGAGGACGACCGCTGGCGAATCATCGGGCGTGAGCACGCCGACTACCCACTCGCAGCGCTCTCCGACCTCTTCGCCGTAGCCGCGCTCGGTCAGCTCAACCTTGACGCCGTCCCAGCCGATCTTGTCGAGCTTGTCGAGAGTCACGAGGAACGAGCCGATCGAATCGTGGGGGACTCCTGCCTCCACAACGATCGCCGCCAGCAGGCGCCGGTCGTTGACACGCAGCCTGACCGGTGCGATGCCGATGGCCTGCAGCGCAGCGAGCGTCGCCTCGAGCAGCTCGCACTCTGCCAGCACGGTGGGCTCGCCGATCGTGTCGATATCGCATTGAGTGAACTGCCGATAGCGCCCCTTCTGCGGCCGCTCGGCCCGCCACACGGACCCGATCTGCATGGCCCGGAACGGCGACGCGAGCTTGCCGGCGTTGTTGGCATAAAAGCGCGTGAGCGGGACGGTCAAGTCATACCTCAGCCCGAGATCGGTGAGGTCGGACAGCTCGGCCCCCTCGGCGACGACCGGATCGAGGCCGCGCCGGAGGATGCGGTAGATCAGCTTCTCGTTGTCACCGCCCTCGCCCCAGGAGAGTCGGGAGATGTCCTCGAGCGCCGGCGTCTCGATCCGACGAAACCCGAACCGTGCGTAACTGGCCGCCAACTCGGCGATCACGGCCTCCCGTTTGGCGACGGCATCGGGCAACAGGTCACGAGTACCTCGGGGCGGGCCGTTGTCGGTTGGCATTGTGCGGCTGTCCCTTTCCTGCCGGCTTGAGCCCTATGACCCTAGGGCAGCACAGAGCCGGCGTGGCTCCCCTCCTCCAGCCGTCCAGCCTGCCCGAAGTCAGTGGGAGGCAGGCCAGGTGCTGGTGCTCGGATCGCCGCTGGGCCAACCGGAGGGCACTGACCCCGTCACCGCCAGCGTGGCCGCATCGCACACGCTGGGCGTGGTCTTGAGTACCCAGAAGTAGTACGTACCGGGCTGGGTCTCACCGAGCACCGGCTGGCTTCCGGTCGAGAGGACCATCAACCCGAGGCAGTCGTCCGACAGCTGGTTGAAGCCGGCGTACACCGAGGGCCGGCCCGACCCCGAGCTCACGCTGATGACGCCGTAGCTCGTCGACGGCCCGCTGGTCGTGGCCATCGCGCCGCCGCCGAGGCCACCTGCTTGGGCCGCGGATTGCGCCGTCTGCAGGTTGGTCTCCACCACGACATCGCTCTCCGGCAAGATGTTGAGCGGTGCTTGAATCGCGCTGGACGCGTCACTCGAGAGACTGCAGGCGGAGGCGACCAGGCCGAGACCGGCGAACGCCACGCCGGTGAGCAGGACGCGCAGCCCCAGCTTGCTCCACTCTCGCGGGTTCATCAGAGCCACCTAGCCATTATCGGCCAGTTTCGATTCGGCGTTAGTTATTGCTATACATTCCCGAATCGACATATACCCATTCCAGCATATATAGCCGCCACGGTCCCAGAGTGAACCGGCCGGACTGGCTGGGCGGAGCTGCCGGGGGCCACCCGCGCGATGACGCGGGCAGCCCCGGCTCGAGCTCGGGGGAGAGGACTCGAACCCCTAATTACAGGGCCAGAACCTGTCGTGTTGCCGATTACACCACCCCCGAATGGGCGACCCGGATCGTAACAGTTGAGCTCGGGGTGCTCGGCATCACGGCCCTACCGTCGGAGGCACCTGCTGTCCCGGCGCCCACCGTCAGCCGGATGCGGTCAGCCACCCGCCCAACCGGTGTTCTGGTACCCGACGACACGGCCCACCCCGACCGCGATCGATTGGCCCCACAGCGTCCCGAGGTCGTGCATGAAACTGCCCTTCGACGCAGGGGTTGCCGCCACCTGAGCCTGCAGGCTGTCAGACGCGGCGACGTCGGTGAGCCATTTGGTCTGCAGCGGGTCCGCCAGCAGGATGACACGGCCGCCACTCGCCTTTGGGAGCAGCTGCGCCACGAACGAGAGCTGGCCGGGGATCCGGGCGAGCGGCACCATCGTCACCCGCTTCACGCCGCGGTGCTCGAGATACGCGGCCGCAACGGAGGCCTCCGTAGGCGCGCCCGAAGCCGAGCTCGCTCCAGTCGTGATGATCGTGCCCGCCCGCCCGGCTCGCCACAACGACAGCGCCTGGGTGCACCGGAGCTGCAGGTCGGCCGAGATCGTGGAGCCAGTCGGGCTACCGATCACGATGATGGCCGCGGCCGGCTTCACGTGATCGAACGGGAGCGGCGTGCGCGAGGCCGTCACGACTTGGACCGACGTGACGACGAAGTAAACGAACACAACGAGGACGACGAGGTAGACCACACGCCGAAGCCACCGGAAGACCGTAAAGAACAACTCCGCGCGCTCCCTACGCCGACTTGCTACTTGCTACTCGCCGGCCGGAAGCCTAGGGCCACCCAGGCGATCGCGAGCGGTCGCGACCCGGTGCAGCGTCTCGGTACGACCGAGCACCTCCAGCGACTCGAACAACGGGAGACCCACGGATCGCCCGAGCGTGGCGACGCGAACTGGCGCCTGGGCCTTGCCGAGTTTGCGACCGTGCGCGTCGGCGACAGCCTCGAGCTCCGCCTTCAATCCCACAGCGCGCCAGTCGTCCGGCCCGAGCCGACCGAACCGACCGCTCACCTCGGCAAGGATGGGGCCGGCGGCCTCGTCCTTCACGACGGCCTTCTCCCACGACGCTTCGTCGATCGAGAACTCCGGAGCAAAGAGGAATTCCACGTTCCCCGGCACGTCTTTCAACAGCGCCACCCGCTCTTGTACCAGCGGGGCCAGCACCGACCAGGCCTCCGTGGCGTAGAGATCCGAGCCGAGAGCGTCGCTGGTCTCGGCCGCCCAGGTGCGGGCACGATCGGTGAACTCGACCACGCTCAGTTGCCGGATGTAGACGCCGTTGTAGTGGAGGAGTTTCTGGAGGTCGAAGAACGCCGGAGAGTGGTTGACGTCTTCCAGCCGGAACGCAGCGACCATCTCGTCTCTCGTGAAGAACTCGCGCCCGTCCTTGAAGCTCCACCCGAGCAGCGCCAGGTAGTTCATGATCGCCTCAGGCAAGTAACCGTCCGCTCGGTAGTCCTCGATAGCGACCCGGTCACGGCGCTTGGAGATCTTCTGGCGTCGCTCGTTGACGAGGACCGGCAGATGGGCGAACACCGGCAGCGGCACGACAGGGTTGGCGGCTCCCCGCCAGGCGGGTCCAGTCCCGTCGGTGGGTGCTCCGCCGGCGGGCGCTCCGTCGGCGGCCCCAGCGTTGAGCGCTTCCCAGATGAGGACCGCCTTGGGTGTCGTCGGCAGGTGCTCCTCGGCCCGGATGACATGACTGATACCCATGTCGCGGTCGTCAGCGACAACAGCGAGCACGAAGAGCGCTTCCCCATTGGACCTCGCCACCACGAAGTCCTCGATGGTCGCGTTGGCAAACTCGACGTCCCCACGGACGAGGTCGTGCACCACCGTCACGCCGTCATCCGGCACGGCGAACCGCAACGCCCTCCCCTCCCCCCGCTCCAAGCCACGGTGGCGGCAGTACCCGTCATATCCGGGCGTCGGGGCGTCCCTCGTCCGGGTCTCCACCTGCTCGCGGGTGCACTCGCAGGCGTAGAGGTAGTCGGTCTGCCAGAGCTGTTCGAGCGCTGCCTCGTAGATGGCGGACCGCTCCGACTGCCGGTACGGGCCCTCGTCCCAGTCGATGCCCAGCCAGCCGAGGGCATCGAGGATCCCTTGGTACTGCTCCTCCTGGTGTCGCTCGCGGTCGGTGTCCTCGATACGGACGATGAACGCACCGCCGTTGTGGCGCGCGACGCACCAGTTGTACAACGCCGTCCTCGCCGTGCCCACGTGGAAGTAGCCCGTCGGCGACGGGGCGATGCGGACCCGGACGGGTCTGTCGGCCTGAGAGGTCACTCCTCGATGACCGAGATCGCTTGCTTCGGGCAGGAGCGGACGCACTCCATGACCTTGCCCCGGAGCTCCTCGTCCGGGTACTCGTTCAAGACGTACAGGAAATCGTCATCACGAACCTCGAACACCTCGGGGAGAATCCCCATGCAGATGGCATTGGACTCGCACAGGTCGTAGTCGACGACGATTCGCATCTCTTGGCCTCCTCATAGTCCGCGTCGGCGCCACTGTAGGCGGCTCGGCGCTCCCGCAGCATCAGCCGTTGCTCGCCGCCGCCGACGTTACGGCTCGGTGTCCCGGAGGATCCACATGGAGAAGAACTGTGACCCACCGCCGTAGGCGTGCCCGAGCGCGCAGCGAGTGCCGTCCACCTGGTGCTCACCGGCAGCGCCCCGGATCTGCATCGCAGCCTCGCCGAAGCGCAGCATCCCCGACGCCCCGATCGGGTTCGACGAGAGCACGCCTCCTGACATGTTCCACGGGATCCGGCCGCCGAGCTTGGTGTCGCCCGCCTCCGTCAGCTTCCACCCCTCCCCGTCGGCAGAGAAACCCAACGACTCCAACCACATCGGCTCGAACCACGAGAACGGTACGTACACCTCGGCACAGTCGATCTCGCGGATCGGGTCGGTGATGCCCGCCTGGCGGTAGACATCGGCCACGCAGTCGCGGGAGGCCCGTGGATCGACCTGGTCCCGGCCGGAGAACATCGTCGGCTCGCTGCGCATGGCGGCCCCGTGGATCCACGCCGGCGACCGGCCCGAAGCAGCGTCGGATCCCGCCACGGCCCGGGCGGTCGGCGCATCTGCCAGCACCATGGCGCAGGCACCGTCTGACGACGGGCACGTCTCGAGGTACCGGATCGGATCCCACAGCATCGGGGAGCTCTCCACCATCTCGAGGTTGATCCCCGCCAGGTGCAGGTGCGCGTACGGGTTCAGCAAGGCGTTCTGCCGGTCCTTCACCGCCACGAGCATCCCGATGTGGGACGGCGCGTTGGCACGGCGCATGTAGGCACGGATCAACGGTGCGAAATAGCCACCGGCACCGGCGAGCAACGGCGGCGAGAATGGCTGGGGCGAGGAGAGTGCCCACATGGCGTCGGAGTCGGACTGTTTCTCGAAGGCAACCGTGAGCACGCGTGAGTGGACACCGCCACGCACGAGGTTGGCGGCCACGAGTGCCGTCGAGCCGCCGACCGAGCCGGCCGTGTGCACGCGGATCATGGGCTTGCCCACCGCACCGAGCGCCGGCGCCAGGTACAGCTCGGGCATCATCACGCCTTCGAAGAAGTCGGGTGCCTTCCCGATGACGACGGCGTCGATGTCCTTCCAGTCCATGCCGGCGTCCGCCAGCGCCCGCTCTGCGGCCTCGCGCACCAATCCGGCGATCGACACATCGTCACGCTTGGCAGCATGGCGGGTTTGGCCCACTCCGACGACTGCACAGGCGTTCGCCATCACTCGCCTTCCATGACGCACACGAGGTTCTGTTGCAAACACGGGCCGGACGTCGCATGGGCGAGGGCCCGCTTCGCCTCGCCTGACCAGATCCGCCGGGCGGCCTCGCCGATGCGCACGAGGCCGGCGACCATCAGGGCATTGGCGGCGAGAGCTCCGCCCGACGGGTTGACGGTGACGTCGGTACCAAGCCGCAGCGCCGATCGGAGGATCAGCTGCTGGTGGGTGAACGGTGCATGCAGCTCGGCCACGTCGATGCTTTGAGCACCGTCATCAGCGGCGCCGTCACCGAACACGCCGGCGCCTGCGGCCGCCGCCATCGTCGACGGCGAACGGGCGAGGTCACGCGCCCCGAGTGAGTGCGTGTCGATCCGGTGGTCGATACCGCGGATCCACGCCGGCCGCTCCGTCAAGCGCCGGGCGGCGTCGCCGGTTGCGAGGACCACGGCAGCCGAACCGTCGGTGATCGGTGGGCAGTCGTGGCGGCGCAGCGGCGCCACAAGGTACGGCTCGGCCAGCAGCTCCTCGGCGGACACGTCACCCCGCACCTGGGCGTTGGGGTTGGCGAGTGCGTCCCGCCGGCTACGGGCGGCCACGGCGGCCATGTCGGCCTCGGTGTAGGCGCCGGCATCGAGGCCCGCTCGGGCCTGCAAGGCGGCGATCGAGACGGCGTCGGGCCACAGAGGCGCCATGACGTACGGGTCGAGCTGGAGACTCAACAACTCGGGCAGCGAGGCACTCGGCGACGACTTGCCGAAGCAGTACACGAGCGCAGTGTCGATGTCGCCGAGCTGGAGGCGAACCCAAGCCTCGTAGAGCGCCCAGGCCCCGTCCATCTCGACATGGCTCTCCTCGATGGGCGGCCATGCGCCGACGGCGTCGAGCGCCCCCACGAAACTGAACGGCACCCCCATCAAGTAGTCCGTCGACCCCGAGCAGGTGAAACCGATGTCACGGATCGTCAGCCCGGCGGTGGCGAGAGCCGCCGACACCACCGGCATCACGAGCTCGACTTCGTTGGCGTCCTCGGCACGGCGGATCATCGGCGACTGGGCGAAGCTCACGACGGCGACATCGCGAGCGGTCCGGCCGCTCACAGGTGCTCCTTGAACGAGTCGTAGGAGGCATCGGGCTCACCGCTGGGGCGGAAGTACTTGAGGGATTCGAGGTTCGGCACCCGGCGGTCAGGCTCCTCCCACACCGCCTCGACCCGCATACCCATGCGGACCTCGCTCGCCGGGCACTCCTGGATTAGCGCCATGAACGAGATGTCAGCGCCGTCGAGGAGGATCTGGGCACAGACGTAAGGCAGCTCGATCTGCTGTCCCCGGAATGGCACATTCACGATGCAGAACGTCGTCACCACGCCTCGCTGCCCGCATTCGACGAGGTCCTCGGTCGGCACACCGTCGGTCGGGCAGGCACCCCGCGGCGGCATGTAGACCTTCTGGCACTTCGGGCAACGCCGACCCATGAACTTGGCGTCGACCAGCCCGCGCAAGAAGGCGGACTGCGCGTGCCCGGCGGTCACGTCGTACTCGAGGCGGATCGGTGTCACGACGTGGGTGACGGGGGCTTCGGGGTCATCGAGCTCAGCCGTGTTGCGAGGGACGACGCCGCCGGCCTCGGCCTCGGGCACAAAGGCGACGATGTCGGTGATGTGCCCGTGGCGCTCGGCCCGCCATACGGCCCGTACCCTCATCCCGGTCGCCATCGCGTCCATCGACTTCGCGTCGACGTAGTGCAGGATCGCCGTATCGGCGCCGTCGAGCTGGATCAGGGCGAAAGCGAAGGGCCGGTCGAGGAGGTGGTGCGGGAGCGGCTCGGCTACCCAGCACCACGTCGTCACCGAGCCGGCGTCACTGACGGTCACGCGGTCGCCGGTGGCCCGTCCCGACGCGGGGTCGTACTCGGTCGGCGGGACGACCACCTTGCCGTCATCGGCGGTGACGCCATCGATGCGCCCGTCGCGCAACCCCCCGAAGAAACCCCCCAGCACCTCCCCCACCGACCGGTGGTACGGGTACTCGCTCACGTGATGCGCACGCAGCAGCTCCATGGGCAGAAAACTAGAACAGATTCTAGTTTTGTGCCCGCGAAGCGCCTCCGGCGGGCCCCGGCCGCGACGGTGTACGCGCTTTGTACCAACTGTCGGAACAAACCGCGTACACCGTCTCGGGGGGCCGGCCGGTGCGCTCTTTGCGCGAAGGGCTACCGTTCGGCGCATGGACCTCGCGCTGCCGGGTGACGGCGATCCCCGCCGCCAGACAGTTCGCTCCTGGCTGGCGGCGCACCCGTCGCCTTCCGGCCGCCAGCTCGCCGAAGCCGGCTACGTCGCTCCCCACTGGCCGGAGCCCTGGGGCCTCGGCGCCGACCCCATCCACCAACTGATCATCGACGACGAGCTCCGAGCGGCTCACGTGCGCCGGCCCGATAACGCCATCGGCATCGGCTGGGCAGGGCCTACGATCATCCACGCCGGTACCGAGGCTCAGAAGGAGCGATACCTCCTGCCGTTGCTGGCCGGCGAGGAGATCTGGTGCCAGCTGTTCTCCGAGCCTGGCGCCGGCTCCGACCTCGCCAACCTGTCTACCCGGGCGGTTCGCGACGGCGATAGCTACGTCGTGAACGGACAGAAGGTCTGGACGTCGTACGCGCACAACTCCGCCTTCGGCATCCTCATTTGCCGGACCGATCCGGACGCCCCCAAGCATCAGGGCATCACGTACCTCATCTGCCCCATGGACGCGCCGGGCGTCACAGTTCGGCCGATCATCGAGATGACAGGCGCCCATAACTTCAACGAGGTGTTCCTCGACGAGGTGCGCCTCCCTGCCGCCAATCGCGTCGGCAACGAGAACGCCGGTTGGGCACTCGCCAAAGTCACCCTGGGCAACGAGCGGGTATCACTGTCGGGCGAAGGTGCCCTCTGGGGCCGTGGCCCGACCGCGGCTGATCTCCTGGAGGTCGTGCGCTCATCGGGCGGGTG
This sequence comes from Acidimicrobiales bacterium, assembly GCA_050010115.1. GTDB lineage: Bacteria > Actinomycetota > Acidimicrobiia > Acidimicrobiales > Bog-793 > JAKACA01. The sequence continues at coordinate 23,179 of JBEKLQ010000029.1, forward strand.
CTCCGACATCGTGCTACGCCAGCGGCTCGCTCAGCTCTACATCCACTCGGCGATCCTCGGACAGATCCGAATGCGCACTCTCGCCGCAGCTCTGGCAGGCCGCCAGCCCGGTCCGGAGGCATCGCTACGCAAGGCGCTGGCCGACGATCACGGCCAGGAGATCATGGGTCTCGCGAAGGACCTGTGCGGCGCGGCCGGGATGCTCGCCGATGCCGGCCCTTGCGGCGACCTGAACCCGGTCTGGTCGTACGGCTACTTGTTCTCGCCAGCGCTCACGATCGGCGGCGGCACGGCGGAGGTCCAGCGGAACATCATCGCCGAGCGAGTCCTCGGCCTCCCGCACGAGCTCGACATCGAGGTCGGCAAGTCCTGGGCGGAGGCTCGCGCCGGACGCTGAGCCGCGTCGGCGGATACCGCCATCGAGGCCGCCGGCGGCGGCCCCAACGTCAGAGCAGCAACCGACAGGCGATCCCGAGATCGGTTACGGCTCTCCCGCTGTCCAGCGTCCCGTGGATCCAGCTCAACAGGGCGGAGTTCCAGACGTGGCCCAGCATCCTCGCCCGCTCCGCGATGTCGTCCGGTGCGCCGTCGCCCGCGGCCTGTGTCATGAGCTGCTCCATCGTCGTCGCAACCCGCTCGCGGCATTCGGTGACTCCAGGCTCGGGCGACGACATCGCCGCCAGGAGCGCGGCCACGAGCTGAGGTTGACGGTTCATCACCCGCATCGACCGAGCCAGCAAGTTCGCCACGCGCTCGGCAGCATCCTGGCCCTGCACGGGGGCGTCCGACAACACTTCGGCAAGCTGGTCGATCCAGTGCACCAAGGCAGCGGCAAGCAAATGGTCCTTGGAATTGAAATACCGGTAGACGGTGCCGAGCGCGACGTCGGCACGTTCGGCGACGTCTCTCATCTGCACGGCGTCGTAGCCGCCCTCCGCCGCCAGCGACATGGCCGCTTCCATCACGCGCCGGCGCCGCTCCTGCTGGGAGCCTCGCAACTCGGCCGTAATTGGAACGTGTTCCTGTTTCACTGTGCCCCCACGGTAGCCGGGCAACACTTCCCGGCGGCGAGTCATCAATCGCCGTCGGTTCACCCACGTTGGACTGCGTACGAACTGTGGCCGAGCGGGCACCTCCGGCTGGTCAGCAGGCCGCCCCTGTCCGGGGCGGGCAGGGGCGGGCAGGGGCGGGCTGGGGCGGCTGGGGCGGCTGGGGCGGCTGGGGCGGGCCAAGGGTGCCTAGACGGCCCGGCCTTCGCGCTCGGCGAGGACCACCTCCAGCCGGTCGACGAATTCGGCCTGAGCGCTCACGAGCCGGTGCCTCGCCACGTCCGGCGTGGCCCATGCGAAACGGTCCACCTCCGGAAACCTCTGCCTTCTGCCCGAGTGGGGTGGCCACTCGATCTCGCATTCGTCGCTGTGCAGGGTCGCCAGATCGAGGTCGCCGGCGACAGCCCAGGCCCTCACGACCTTCCCGCTGCGTTGCGTGATGGAGCCGAGATCGATCCGCTCACCGTCCGGTGGCTCGTGGCCGGTCTCCTCGGTGAATTCACGGCAGGCCGCGTCGAGTGGCTCCTCGCCAGTGCCGTACTCGCCTTTCGGCAAGCTCCAGACACCAGCGTCTCGCCGGGCAAAGATCGGCCCGCCGGGATGGGCGATCAGCACCTCGAGCCCGCCCAGGGGCTGCCTGCGGAACAGCAGCAGGCCCGCGCTGCGCTTCACCATCGTTGATGACGCCTCGCCGGGGCCGGGCCAGCCGCCCCGATCAGATGCTCGGCGTCTCGTGCCAGCGCCCGAACACGTCGGCGAGCGCGTTCATGATCTCGCCAACCGTGGCGTACGTCAGCACCGCTGAGTGGATCGCGGGCATGAGGTTGCGCTCAGGCCTGCCGGCCACCGAGCGGATCTCGTCGAGCGCAGCTTCGACGGCGCTTGGCGAACGGCTTGAGCGGACGTCGCCCAGCCGCTTGATCTGGAGATCCTCGACCTCTTGGCCGATGCGCAGGATCGGTGGTGGCTCCTCCTCGTTGCCTTCGAAATAGTCCGTAACCCCCACTACGACGCGCCGAGACGCCGAGACCTTCTGCTCGTACGCATACGCCGAGTCGGCGATCTCGGACTGGAACCATCCCTCGTCGATCCCCGCGTAGACGCCTTCCAGAATCGACCCGTGGCCGAGCTCATCGAGGCGGGAGAACACCGCCTCGGCGCGCCGCTCCATCTCGTCAGTCAGCGCCTCGACGAAGTACGAGCCACCGAGCGGGTCGGCCACATGCGTCACGCCGATCTCGTGGGCGACGACCTGCTGGGTGCGGAGCGCGATCCGGGCCGCCTTCTCCGTCGGCAGCGCCAGCACCTCGTCCATCGAGTTCGTGTGCAGGCTCTGGGTCCCGCCCAGGACTCCGGCGAGGGCTTCGATGGCCGTGCGGACGATGTTCACCTCGGGCTGCTGGGCCGTGAGCGAGCAACCTGCGGTCTGGGTGTGGAACCGCAACTGCAGCGAACGCTCGCTCACGGCGCCGTAGCGCTCCCGCATCCACCGGGCCCAGATGCGACGAGCGGCACGGTACTTGGCGATCTCCTCGAAGAAGTCCAGGTGCGCATTGAAGAAGAAGCTCAACCGCGGAGCGAACTCATCCACCGTCAACCCGGCCGCCACCGCCGCCTCGACATAAGCAAAACCATTCGCCAGTGTGAAGGCGAGCTCCTGCTCCGCTGTCGAGCCGGCTTCGCGGATGTGGTAGCCGGACACCGACACGGTGTGCCATTTCGGCATCTCCACCGAGCAGTACCTGATCATGTCGGTCACGATCCGGACCGACGGTCGAGGCGGGAAGACATACTCCTTCTGAGCCTGGTACTCCTTCAAGATGTCGTTCTGGATCGTCCCGCCGAGGGCACGGCGAGGCGTGCCGCTCTTCTCGGCGGCCGCCAGGTACATCGCCAGCAGCACGGCCGCCGGCGAGTTGATCGTCATCGACGTCGTGACGACGCCGAGGTCGATGCCGGCGAACAGGTCCTCGACATCGGCCAACGTGTCGACGGCGACACCGCACCGCCCGACCTCGCCGAGGGCAAGCGGGTCGTCCGAGTCCCGCCCCATCAGCGTCGGCAGGTCGAAGGCGGTCGACAGGCCGTCACCTCCGGAGCGGAGGATCTCCTTGAAGCGGAAGTTCGTGTCATCGGCCGTGCCGAAGCCGGCGAAGAGGCGCATCGTCCAGAGCTTCGAGCGGTACATCGAGGCGTACGGTCCCCGCGTGTACGGATAGATGCCGGGCAACTCATCACCCGGGCCGTAGACAGGCTCGAGCGGGATGCCGGACAGCGTCTCGAAATCGGCGTCACGGAGCGTGGACGCCTCGTAGCCCTCGCGCCATTCAGCCCACTTGCCGGTGTCCATAGCTGGGCTCCCAGGGTTGGATGGGCTCCCAGGGTTGGATGGGCTCCCAGGGTTGGATGGGCTCCCAGGGTTGGATGGGCTCCCAGGGTTGGATGGACCGTCAGGGTTGGATGGACCCTCAGATGCCGGACCGCGATCGTTCACGAGCGGAGTCTACGGGGCCGCTCGGTCGGGATCAGTCCTCGGGGGCGTGACACACCGCTTCGACGTTGTGGCCGTCCGGGTCGCGGACGAACGCCCCGTAGTAGTGCTCGTGGTACTCCGGGAACACCCGGGGCTCATGCAGGCTCCCGGCTCCCGTCGCCATGGCAGCGTCGTAGAACGCCCGGACGTGCTCCCGGTCGGAGGCGCTGAAGGCGAGATGGAGCTCGCGGTCGCTGTCTCGTTCGGCTGGGATCAGCCAGAACGACCCGCCGGACGGCCCGAAGTACCCGACCCAGTTCTCCCCCGACGGCCCGACGGCCACGCCGAGCGACGCGAGCACCACGTCGTAGAACCTCCGGCTCGCCGCCACGTCGCTGACCTGCAACGTCACATGGTCGATCATGAGTCCTGTCCTCCCGTGAGTGGGATCGGAGGGACGCCCACCGCCGGCGGATGCGCCTCGTCGGCGACGCACACACGGTTGCGGCCACGGCGCTTGGCCTCGTACATCGCCGCATCCGCAGCGGCGAGCACCTCGTCGGGGCTGAGCAGTCCCCTGGGGAGGCCGGCGACGCCGATCGAAATCCGGACCGGGAGGTTGCCGGAGAACTTCGCCGAGTCGAGGGCAGCGATGCGTTCGCGGAGCGACTCGGCCAGCACCCGGCCCTCCTCCACGTCGGTGTCGCCGAGCAACGCCACGAACTCCTCGCCGCCGTAGCGAGCGAGCAGGTCGTTCTTCCGGAGCCGGTCGGAGAGCACCCCGCCGATCCACTGGAGCAGGACATCACCCTGGGCGTGCCCGTAGGTGTCGTTCACCGGCTTGAAGTGGTCGATGTCGATGAACAGGACCGTCGCCGGTTCGCCCCGGTCACGAAACCGGTCCATGGCCCGCCTGATGGCGCCCTCGAGCGCCCGCCGGTTCGCAAGCCCGGTCAGGGCATCGGTCTGTGCTTCGGCTCGCACTACTTCGAACTCCCGGGCGTGCTGGACGGCGGTCGAGCACTGCTCGGCGAAGAACTCGAGCGCCTGGACGTGGGCGCGGTCAGGCACGAGCCCGTTGTTCGGCTCGTCGAGCGAGATGAGGCCGAGGACCTCGCCCGAGATGGCCACGAGCGGCACGGTCAACATGTCCTCAGCGTGCCAATCCCCCTCCTCCCAATCCGGGTCGGGCGCCGGCGTGTTGAGCTTGGCGTCCAGCTCGGCCGGGATGGAGAAGCGACGGTGGTCGAAGAAGTACGACCGCGACATCAACATCTCCGGTTGCATCGCAGGCGCGAACTCGGCGAGCGTCACCGGGTTCGATCGGAGCGCTTCGTCCTCTTCAACGTCGAGCCCCACCGTCGCGCGGACTTCCAGCGTCTCACCTTCGACGAGGAGGTAGATCGCCGCCCTCCGGAAACCGCCAGCATTCGTCATCGCCCGCGCGATGCTCTGCAGGACCTCGTCGAGCGCTATGTCACCCCGGACGCGGGCACTCGCCCTCATCAACACCTCGAGCTGCGTGCGCTGAGCCTCAGCAACTGCGCGAGCAGCGCGCTCGGTGGCCCGGGCCCGCACGATCTCGAGCCCCACCACGGTGAGCTCTGCCAGCGTCTCCAGCATGAGGGCTTGGTCGAGCGCCGGCAGTTCCCCGGAGAGCGGGTCGTCAGGGTTGATGAAGCCGATGGCCTTCCCGTCCGATCCGACCAGCGGGGCGAACAGCAACGAGCCGGGCTGCCACGTGCGCGACGGCACCGACACGCCCGTCGCCAGGATCGCAGATTTGACGTCCTCACGGTCACGGACGGCGTGGCCCGGCGGCACCCAGTGGACGCCCCCAAGGGCGATCGAAGCGTGCGTCAGCGCCTCGAAAGCCGGGCCGCTCACGACGAGCGTGCGCACCGTTCGATCGTTGACCTGGAGCCCAGAAGACGCGCGGTTGTGGAAGTTGCCGTCGTCCCCGCGCAGGGCTATGACGCAGACCGAATAGCCGAGGGCGGAGCGCGCCGTGGAAGCCACCATCTGAAGCAGCGTCTGCTCGTCCTCGAGCGTCGCCAGCGAACGTGCGAGACGGAGAACACCTCGCAGCTGGGCTGCTGTGCGGTCGAAGCCCTCGCCCCCTGACAGCAGGCTGGCTTCACGATCAGGCAGCACGGTCCCCGGGTCGCGCCCGAGAGCCAACACCACTCTCTCCGTGTCGCATCGACAATCGACCCCTCACGTCTTGTTCGGCAACTGTACTCCGGCATCCGGTCGCGTAGCGGGCCGCACCGGGGCGTGCCGCGCCGGGGTTTCCCGACCCGCGAGCGCACCGCCGGCGGGCGCGAAACGGCGGAGGTCGACCGGAGTGGTCATGGTTTGCTAAACCACCGGCCATGCATGTCGCAGTCCTGCGTGAGTCAGCGCCCGGCGAGCGCCGCGTCGCCCTCGTGCCCGACGTCCTCGCACGCCTCCTGGCGGCGGGGATCGAAGTCACGGTCGAATCCGGCGCAGGCGCTGCAGCGCTGAACGCCGACCAGGCCTATGTCGACGCTGGCGCCAAGGTCGCGGCGGACTGGGCGGCGACCATCGCCGGCGCCGACGTCATCTGCAAGGTCCAGGCACCGACGCCGGAGGAGGCCAACCGCCTGGCAGAAGGATCGGCGCTCGTCTGCCTGCTGCAGCCGGCGGCCAACCTCGAGCTCGTCAAGGTCCTGGCGACGCGGCGCATCGGCGCGTTCAGCCTGGACCTGCTGCCGAGGATCAGCCGGGCACAGGCGATGGACGCACTGTCGTCCCAAGCGACGGTGACGGGCTACCGAGCCGTGCTCATCGCGGCTGAGCGGTTGCCTCGCTTCTTCCCAATGTTCATGACGGCCGCCGGCACGGTCCCGCCCGCCAAGGTGCTGGTGCTCGGTGCCGGTGTCGCCGGGCTCCAGGCCATCGCGACGGCACGGCGCCTCGGCGCCATCGTCCGGGCTTACGACGTCCGGACGGCAGCGCGAGAGGAGGTGAAGTCCCTCGGAGCGGCCTTCGTCGAGCTTGAGCTCGAGGCCCAGGAGGGCCAAGGTGGCTACGCAGGCGAGCAGTCCGAAGACTTCCTCGCCCGCCAGCGCGAGTTGATCGGCAAGGAAGTGGCCGCCGCCGATGTCGTTATCACGACTGCCGCCATCCCTGGCAGGCGAGCGCCGCTGCTGGTCACGGCGTCGATGGTCGAGGCGATGCGTCCCGGCAGCATCATCGTCGACCTGGCCGCCGAGACTGGGGGCAACTGCGAGCTGTCGGAGCCGGGAGTCGACGTCGACGTGAACGGTGTCACCGTCCACGGGGCGAGCAACGTGGCGAGCTCCATGCCGGTGCATGCGAGCTTCCTGTACGCCCGCAACATCGCCGAAGTGCTCGGCCTCATGGTCTCCGACGGAGCGTTCGCACCCGACTTCAACGACGAGATCATCTCGGGCATGTGTGTGACATTCGGCGGCGAGGTGCGGCACGAGCCGACTCGCCAATTGCTCGAAGGAGGGAACGGGTGAACGGCTCCGACATCCTCACGCTCATCACGATCTTCGTGCTGTCGGCGTTCGTGGGCTTCGAAGTCATCTCGAAGGTGCCGAGCATCCTGCACACACCGCTTATGTCGGGGACGAACGCCATCCACGGCGTGGTCCTGGTGGGCTCGATGATCGTACTCGGCACGGCGAGCGGCGGGTTGGAGATCACGCTCGGCTTCGTGGCGGTGGTGCTGGCGACGATCAACGTGGTCGGCGGCTTCGTCGTCACCGACCGGATGCTCGAGATGTTCAAGGGCCGCCAGCCGGCGGTCACCAAGGGCGACGACGAGGCCCCGAAGTGAGCCTCGATACGGGCATCCGGCTCGTCTACCTCGTCGCGGCCGTCTGCTTCATCATCGCTCTGATGGGCCTGTCGGGCCCGAAGACGGCCCGGGCAGGGAACCTCCTCGGGGCGGCGGGGATGACCATCGCCGTCGCTATGACGTTCGCGACGCCCGGGCTGTCCCGCTTCGCCCTCATGGGGGGAGCGATGGTGCTCGGCGCTGCGATCGGCTTCCCCGCTGCCCGACTCGTCAAGATGACGGCGATCCCCCAGATGGTGGCTGCGTTCAACGGTGTTGGTGGAGGTGCCGCCGCGCTCATCGCCCTGACGACGTTCCTCAAGGCCACGCCGGACCAGCTGGCTGTGTACCAGGTCGTCGAAGTCCTGTTCGGCGTCATCATCGGCTGCGTGTCGTTCGCCGGGTCGGCGATCGCCTTCGCCAAGCTGCAGGAGCTGATGACCGGGCGTCCGATCACCTACCCCGGCCAGCAAGTGATCAACGCGGTCATCGCCGTCGGCATCTTCGGCCTCGGTGTGACCGCGTGCGTGAGCCCTCACAGCTGGCTTCTCGCCGTCATCGGCGGGCTCGCCCTCCTGTTCGGCATCGCGTTCGTTCTGCCGATCGGCGGGGCCGACGTCCCGGTGCTGATCTCCCTGCTCAACTCGTTCACCGGGCTAGCAGTAGCGGCGAGCGGGTTCGTCCTCCACTCCGTCGTCCTCGTGGTGGCGGGCACCCTGGTCGGCGCCTCCGGAACACTGCTCACGCGGATGATGAGCGCCGCCATGGGTCGGTCGCTCCCGAACATCTTGTTCTCGGCGTTCGGCTCGGTCATCACGGCCACCGCCGGGACCGAGGCCGGCGGTGACCGCACGGTCCGGTCGGCGAGTGCGGACGACATCGCCGTGCTGCTCGCCTACTCCCGCAAGGTCATCATCGTGCCGGGCTACGGCCTCGCCGTCGCCCAGGCCCAGCACACCGCCCGAGAGCTGGCCGAGCTGCTGGAGAGCCGCGGCGTCGAGGTCATCTACGCCATCCACCCGGTGGCCGGCCGCATGCCCGGCCACATGAACGTGCTGCTCGCCGAAGCCAACGTCCCCTACGAGCAGCTGAAGGAGATGGACGACGCCAACCCCGAGTTCCAGACGGCAGACGTGGCGCTCGTCGTAGGTGCGAACGACGTCGTCAACCCGGCGGCGAAGAATTCGCCCGGGAGCCCGATCTACGGCATGCCGATCCTCTCGGTCGACGAGGCGAAGAACATCGTGTTCCTCAAGCGGTCGATGCGGCCGGGTTTTGCCGGGATCGACAACGAGCTTCTGTTCGACACGAAGACGACGATGCTGTTCGGCGACGCCAAGGACTCGCTCAGCAAGCTCGTGGCCGCGATCAAGCGCCTCTGAGGCTTCAGCGCTGCCGGCGAGGAACTTCCCAGTCCTCGTCGCCCGGGGGATCCAGTACCTGGGCGAACACCAGCAAGCCCTGGCTCGTCGGCCGGGTCGACAGCACGGACACCTCGACGTCCGTCGCTCCGACCAGGTGCTCGGCGTTGTTCACGACAACCATGTCACCGTCCGGCAGGTACCCGATGGCCTGGCGAGCCTGCTTGCCAGGGCGCACCAGGTCGACGCGGAGGCGCTCCCCGGGAACGTGATCGGGGGCAAGGTCGGCGAGGAGCGCCCGCAGATCGATGATGGGCACGCCGATCGCCGCCTGCTGGCGCACAACCTCCGCCGACGACGTGACGAGGCGGGCTCCGAGACGGTCCGCGACCGCCAGGACCTTCTCCTCGGTCATCGAAGCCTCCGGGACGTCGCCAACGACCACGGAGACCGTTACACCCGCCGCCCGCACCGCTTCGAGAGCTTCGAGCCCGCGCCGAGCTCGGCGGGAAGTCACCGGATCCGGGCCGTCGGCCAACGTGATGAGCTCGTCGGTGACGGGCTCCGGCACGAGGATCTCCGGGCCGAGCAGGCCCGCGCACCCGAGCACCAGGAACGCCCGGTCCATCACGGCGGAGGTGTCCACGAGCGATGTGCCCGTCGCTGCGTCGTCAGTCACCGAGAGCCGCCGTGAAAGGCGCGCCGCATCGGACAGCTGGCGCCCCTTCGTCATCCCGACCTTGAGACCGAGATACCCCACCACCCAAGCGACGCCGGCGGCGATGGGGTAGTCGAAGTCCTGCTTCACGAACACGAACAACGGAATACAGGCGACGAGGCCGACGAGCAGGCCGAGCCCGCCGAGCAGACCGCCTGCAAGGATCTCCGATGAGGGCACATCTCGCCACTGGCTCGTGGCATGCCGGAAGGCGCGGTCGACGAGGCGTCCCGCCGATCCCCCGCCGAGGTAGCCGACGAGCAGGCCGATCGCAGCCCCGAGCACCCGGCCCGTGGGCGAGTTATCGACGCTCTCGGCTGTGGAGAGACCGACGAGAGCCCCGACGACCGCGATGATCAGGCGGAGGATCTCGATGAAGACCACTCCGGGAGAGCGTAATGAACGCCGATCACTCGGGAGCGGTATCGCACAGTACGCTCGGCGGCGCCATGGACCGTCGCCGCCGTAACGGCCTCGCCATCATCGCCGTCGTGATATTCGTCGTCGCCTTGGCGGCGCTCGGAGCCATCGGCACCGACGTGGGGTTGAAGGACGCTTCCACCACGACCACGTCGATCTCGTCGGTCCCGGTCATCGTCAACCCCTACGCGGCCGAAGAGGCGCGCAACGTCCTAGCGGCCCAAAAGGACGTCAACGCTCAGCTGCCGACGACCGAAGGCGCCCCAGCTCCGTCACTCCCATCCCGCCAGTACCGGGTACCGCTGGCGGCGCACCAGGTGGTGGGGTTCGTGCCGTACTACGAGCTCACGAACATCGGCTCGGAAGATCTCGCCCCGTTCACCGACCTCGTCTACTACGACCTCGCGGCCACCAAGAGCGGGACGCTCGTCGAGGCAGGCCCCTCATCGGGTGGTTGGACGGCGCTGCAGAACGGAGGGGCGGCTGCCCTTGTCTCGACGGGGCATGCCGAAGGTGATCGGGTGCTGCTGAGCGTGTTCTCCGAAAGCCAGTCCGTCCTCGGTCCCTTGTCGGCGAATGCCTCGGTCACCGGACCGCGGCTCGCCGGCGAGCTGGCCACGCTGCTGGCGCGCTACGGCTTCGACGGTGTCGACCTCGACCTCGAGGGCGGGGCAGCGTCGGATCGAGCGGGTTTCGTGAAGTTCGTGGCGGCGTTCTCGTCCCGACTCACGGCGATAGACGGATCGGGGACCATCATGCTCAACACCTACCCGCAGTCGGCGGAGGACCCGACGGGCTTCCTCGACGTGCAAGCGCTGGCCCCGTATGTGGACCAGCTGTTCGTGATGGCCTACGACATGGAGCGAGACTCGCAGATCCCCTCCGCCAATGCTCCCCTGACCGGGGCGGACCTCAGCGATGCGAGCGCGCTCGCCACCTATGACCATGCCGGCCTCGGGCCGAAGACGATCCTCGGCGTGCCCTTCTACGGATACGACTTCCCCGCCGCGGGTCCCAAGCCCGGGACGGCGGCCACGGCACAGCCATACGCCGTGACCTACGACCAGGTCGCCGTGTCCGAGGCGGACGACGGTCACAAGCCCCTGTGGGATCCGGTCACCGACACGGCGTACACGGTCTTCCGCCTGGTGCGGCAGTGGCATCAGACCTGGTACGACGACCCAGTCTCGATCGCTCTGAAGACGGCGCTCGCGGCCCAATTCAAGGTTGCCGGCGTGGGCGCCTGGGAGATCGGCATGGTCGCCACACAGCCGGAGATGATCAGCGCTCTCGCCGGCGGCAGCCGCGTCGTGAAGCTGCCGCTCGCGAGACAGCCGTGAGGCGGCTGCCGCTCGACCGACCTCACCTCACGTCGATCGAGCCGGTCATGAACCGGTGGAAGACGCAGTAGAAGCTGTAGCCGCCCGCCTTGACCGGAGCGTGGATCTCGACGCTGTGACCGGGGGCGACGTTCCCGGTGTTGAACAGCCCCGCATGGGCTCGCGGGCCCGCCGTCAGGGTGTGGGTCGTCGTGTCCTCGTTCTTCACGACGATCGCCTCCCCGGGGCTGACCGTGACGTCGGTGGGGTGGAACGCGAAGTTCTTTATGACGATCGTGACGTGCGCGCCGGCGACCGGCCCGGTCTTCGAGGCGGACCCAGCCCCCGACGTGGCCGTCGCGACCGAGACCCCGAACACGATCAAGATGACGATGGTGGCGGCACACGCCAGGACGACGGCCCTGGGCACGGCCAGCGCAGGCGCCGCAGACGGCCGAGCCTGTCCACCGGCGCCGTCCCTCGCCGGTCGCAGTGCCACGACGGTGAGGGCCGCGAACGCGCCGACCTCGATCACTCCGGCAACGATCCCCGCCGTCGTGCGGATCTCCTTGAAATCGAACAGCCCGATCCACAGCGACAGGAGATAACCGCCCAGTGTCGACAACGAGAAACCCGCCCCCGTTCCCGCCACGAGCCTCCCCAAGCGGGCTCGGTTAGGCGCTATGGCGCCGACCGCCAATGCCGATGCCAGCGCGAATGCCGCCGCCGCCTGGAGTAGGAACAAGGCACCGATCGTCGGGATGGCCCGGTAGCCGGTCACGTACAGGTCGAGGTGGACGCCACCGGTCGCAGCCACCAGGCCAGCGCCGCCGAACGTGAGCAAGCGGTACCGATTGCGGGCGGAGGCTACGTGTTGCTCAGAACCGAGCGTGGTGTCCAGATCCACACCGAGTACTACGGAGGCAATCCAGCGGGGGATTTCTCGGGAGCCGCTCGAGACGGACGGCTATGCTCGCTCCGAACCCAAGGTGGTCATCTCGAAACCACCTCCTACAACCTTGGATGGGTGAGAAGTGCCTACCGAGGCCACCAGGATCGCTATACCCGGGTTCGAACTCGTAGAAGAGCTCGGTCGAGGGGCAACGACGGCCGTATACCGAGCGCTGCGGGACGGCGAAGAGTACGCGGTCAAGATCCAGGAGCTGCGCGGGCCGGACGATCCGGCTCGCATCTACTTCCGCCGAGAGGCGGCGATCCTCGCCGCCATCCGCCACCCGTGCCTCGGCAAGGTCTTCGAAGTCGGCGACGACGGCCGGATCTCGTATCTCGTCATGGAGCTGATCGGCGGGCGGACGCTCGCCGAGGCCGTCGAAGAAGAGGGCGCCTTACCTGAGGATCGCGTGCTGTCGATCGCCGCCGACATCGCCTCGGCGCTTGATGTGGCCCACCGCGTCGGCCTCGTCCACCGCGACGTGGCACCTCGCAACATCGTGATGCGCGCGGATGGCCGCGCCGTCCTGATCGACTTCGGGCTCGCCACTCAGACCGGCACGCGCCAGGCTGAAGACTCGGTCATCGGCACGGTGACCTACAGCGCTCCCGAGCAGACCGGCATGGTGCGCCGGCCGGTCGACCGGCGATCGGACCTGTATTCGCTCGGCGCGGTGCTCTTCGAGTGTGCGACCGGTCGGCCGCCCTTCCAGGCGGCCGACGCCGGCGAGGTCGTGCGGATGCACGCCGTGACACCCCCGACACCGGCGCGGGCGATCCAACCGAACGTGTCGATCCAGCTGTCTCGGATCATCGACCGCCTGCTCGCGAAGGACCCGGACGACCGGTACCAGGGCGCGAGCTCGTTGCTCTCTGATATCGAGGCGCTGCGCCGCGGGACGCTGGCTGACGACGCAGTATTGGGCCAGGCGATCGCCGACCAGTCCTCGTCGATGGTCACGCTCGTCGGGCGCGACCAGGAGCTCACGGCGCTGCTCGAGATCCTGAACGAGTCGCGGGCCACGAGCACGGGCTGTGCCGTGCTCATCGAGTCTGACCCCGGTGGCGGCAAGACGCGTCTCGTCGCCGAGCTTGCCCGGATCACCCGCGGCAACGGCATGAATGTGCTCGAGGCACATCTCGGCCTCGACCACCCGGGCCCGATCGGCCCGCTCGCGCAGGCCTTCGGCCGCTTCTTCGCCGACCTGGAGACCCGGGACCCCACCACCCTCACTCGGCTGCGAACCGAGATCGGGCTCGACCGGCCGGGTGCGGCGGACTCGCTCGTGGGCCTGTCCCCGGAGCTCGATCGCTTCCTCTCGGTCGACGAGGCGCACCAGACTGAGACCGGCTTCTACGAGTTCGCCGTCATCGAAGCCGCCCACCTGCTGATGTCCGTTGCCACGGCGTCGGCTGGCGGGACGCTGTTGCTGCTCGACAACGCCCACCTTGCCGACGACGCCACCCACCGAGTGCTCGCCTACCTCGCTCCCGAGCTCGACCGCCTCCGGCTGGTCGTCGTCCTCACGGCACGAACAGACCCGGCGAGCGAGCCTTCGCTGACGAAGCTACGCGCCGAGATGGGAGAGGCCGTACGCCGGCGGATCGAGCTGCCACCGCTGTCGGACGAGCAGATCGAGACGATCTTGAAGTGGCAGCTCGGTGGCGACCGGCTGGAGCCGAGCCTGGCGAACGAGATCACGATCCGCGCAAGTGGCAACCCAGCGGCCGCCGTGGAGTACTTGCGCTCGGCGCTCGAGGCCGGCGTCTTGAAGCCCTCGTGGGGGACGTTCTCGGTCGACGCCGAGGTGCTCGCAAGCCTCGACCTGCCGACCGATGTCCGCGGGCTGGCGCTCCGCCGGCTCGACGCCCTCAAGCCGGCGACCCGGTGGCTCCTCACCGAGGCGGCCGTGATCGGTTCCAGTTTCAATGCCGACCTCCTGGCAACGATCACGCGCTGGCCGATCGGCGATGTCCACGTCGCTTTGGGCGAGGCGGCAACCGCAAGGGTCGTGGAGCCACAAGGCAGCGACCGGTATGTGTTCCTCCACGAGGGCGTCCGGGACACGCTGATGGCGTCCATCGACGAGAAGTCTGCCAAGCGGGCGCATGAGCTGCTGGCCAGGGCCCTGCAAGATTCGGAGGACAACCGGCCCGAGGTCATCTACGACATCGCCCGTCACTTCGCCCTCGGGGAGATCGTCACCGACCCCAAGCGAGCGTTCCAGGCCAACCACCGCGCTGCCCGGTTGGCGTTGGCGGCGCAGGCAGATGACGACGCGCTCGGGTTTCTGGCGACGGCGGAATCGATCGCGGATGAGTACCGGCTCGACATGAGCAGCGCTTTCGAGACCGACTGCGGCACCGCGCTCGCCAGGAGCGGCCAGGTGCAGGCCGCCATCGAGCACTACGAGAAGGCGCTCCACCAAGAGCGCGAGCGGATCGGCAAGGCGCGGATCCACGAGCACATCGCCCGGGTCTACTACGCCCAGTCGAACGGGGTGAAGAGCCTGGAGCATGCTCGGGCAGGGCTGTCCGAGCTCGGGTCGCCGTTGCCCACCAGCCGCTTCGTCGTCACCCTCACCACGATCTGGAAGTGCCTGCTGGGGCTGCTCGTTGGGGTCACGCGCGTCGGCTTCGGCCGCGCCAAGCGCGGTCATCGGGAGAAGGTGCGCCTGCAGTGCCGGCTCCTCGAGGTCGCCGGCAACGCGGCCGATATCGACCACCGGTCGTTCCTCGCCCTGGGCGTCGCGCTCCGGGCGCTGCTGCCGGCGAACCGGCTCGGCCACACTCGCGAGTACGTCGGGGCGTACGCGCATCTCGGTGTGGTCCTCGCACAGATCCGCCTCGTGGGGTTCGCCCGCATGGTGGCCCGGCACACCGACCGCCTCGCGAGGCAGACGGGCGACCATGCGACCATCGTGCACGCCAGGCTCATCGAGGCGATCAGCCTCGAGTTCCAGGGCGAATCGCTGCAGTCCGAAAAGCTGCTGACACAAGTGCTCCACCAGGAGATGCGTTGGCTGCAGCCGGGCGAGTACCTGAGCGGCGTACTGGCGGCCTGCATCGGCCTCGGCCTCAGGGGACGCATATTCGAGCAGGTCGCCTGGGTCGACGAAGCGACCTGGCACTCGGGGCCGGCGACCCGGGTCG
>JBEKLQ010000030.1:0-42126 GCA_050010115.1 Acidimicrobiales bacterium
GGATCGGGGAGGATCCGGTAGTGGAAGATGAGGTCCCGCGAACTCTCGGCGAGCAAGCGGAGCCGGCGCTCGATGCCCCGTACCTTCTCTTCGGCCTCGTGGCGGTCCGTGATGTCCTGCACCACACCAATCATCTCGATCGGGGTCCCACTCTCGTCAAGAACGACGTCCGCCGTTGCGAAGACCCAGGCCTGGGTGCCGTCGTCGCGCATGATCCGGTGTTCGAGCTCATAGTGGCCCGCTTCGGCGATCGCCGAGAGCACTGCCGCTTGAACGCGCGGAAGGTCGTCAGGGTGCTGCCGCGCGAATACGTCCGCTACGGTCAGGTCGGGACGCTCGGCGGTCCCGAAGATCCGGAACGTCTCACTCGTGCAAGTCAAGGGTGAGTGCGAGGTGAGGCCGGAGGTCCACCCCCCGATGTGGCCCACCTGTTGAGTTCGCTCGAGCAGCGACAGGCTCGCTGAGAGTTCGCGCTCGCGCCGCTTGCGCTCGGTGATGTCGTGCAGGATGGCGGAGGCCCCGACGACCGAGCCGTCTGGGGCGACGATCGGCGACAGGCTCACCGAGACCTCGATCATCGTGCCATCGCGCCGTGACCGCGACACCTCGTACTGCCGGAAGCGCTCCCCGGCCACCACCCTGGCAAAGAATCGCTTGAAATCCTCGAGCGCGTCGCCCCCGAGGATATCGCCATAGAAGCGGCCGATCATCTCGGCGGCGCTGTAGCCGTTAAGGCTCTCCGCACCGTTGTTCCAGCTCGTCACATGCCCTCGCAGGTCGACGCTGAAGATGGCGTCCTCAGCGCTTTCCACGATCGCGGCAAACAGGGCTTGAACCCGTTGCGAGCGTTGCCGTTCGGTGATGTCGCGCAGCACGGCGGCGGCCCCGACGACGAGCCCGTAGGAGGAGTAAATCGGTGAGATCGTCAGCGAGACCGCCGCCTCGGAGCCATCCTTACGAGATCTCACCGTCTCGACTTGTTTGACCGTATCGCCTCGCGCAACTCGGGCCATGATCGTCCGGAACTCCTCCCGCCTGGCCTCGGGCACGGTCATCTCGATGCTCTGACCGATCGCCTCGGCTGCCGTCCAGCCATACAGACGTTCGGCCGCGGGGTTCCAGCTCATGATCGTGCCGTCGAGCTGCTTCGAGATGATCGCTTCGTCAACCGAGTCGACGATCGCTGCGAGCTGCGCTTGAACCTGCAACGAGCGTTGCCGGTCGGTGACATCGCGCGCGATGCAGGAAATCCCGACAGCCAGTCCGTCGGAGGAGCAGATCGGTGAGATCGTCAGCGAGACCGCCACGTCGGAGCCATCCTTGCGAATCCGCGTCGTCTCCAGGTGGTCGACCCGTCCCGCCTTGCGCGAGGCGGCCGCTGAGCATCGAGAACTCCTCATGCAGTCCTTCGGGCACGATCATCTCGATGCTCTGACCGATCGCCTCGGTCGCCGTCCAGCCATACAGACGTTCGGCCGCGGGGTTCCAGCTCATGATCGTGCCGTCGAGGCGGTTCGAGACGATGGCGTCGTTACTCGAGTCGACGACGGCGGCGAGCAGCAGGGGTGCCGAGAACTCCTCTGGCAAGCCGGAGAACTCCGCGGATCCGTCAAAGCTCATCTCGCCCCACCAATCCGTCAAAGCTCATCTCGCCCCACCACGACTCAGTGGTCCAGCCGCCATCAGGCCTCGCCATCCCCTAGGCGAGGTGCTCCGGAGAAGAACATCACCGCAGGCCGGCCTAGACACCCGCGTCGCCTGCGAATGGACAGATGCGTCTCCAGCACGCGACGCCCGAGCGGGAGAGGCGCTGTGTACCGCCAACGCTGCGACGAACGCCAACACGGTGATGAGAGCCAGACGACTCACTGCCACCCTCCAGGAACTGAACGGACCGCGTCAGCCATCGCCGACGGCGCATGTTACTGCGCTGGCTGTCGCCGCTCTGGCCCTGGCCGTGGCCAGCTTGCCTCGTTTTCACGTTTCTCCGTCACGTAATTCCCTGACCTGTCGTCTCGGAATTCCCTGGCTCGACGGGCTGGGGACCTCCGCTGGGGACCTCCGGCGCTACCTGGGAGAGCCTGTCGAGCTCGTCGATCAGCTGCAAGTCACTGGCTGTCGTCCACGAAACCGTCACCTCCCACGTCACGCACATAGTGGCAGTTCGTTTGGGCAGCGGGGCTACTGCTCTGGATGACGTGTTCGTGTTTGTCTCCGTCGGTCGGCTGGTTTGAAGAGGATTGCCGACGGAAGTCTCCGCCGGATGCACGTCGGGCGTTTGGTTCGTAGCGCCGCTCTACCATGGACCTTCGATGACGCTCGCCGAGCAGTTGGGTTCGTTCGCCTCGCGGTTGCAGCTCGATGACGTCCCCGATCGAGTGCGGTCGTTCGCTCGAAGCCAGGTGCTCTCACAGCTGGCTGCAGCGCGCGCCACGCTCCGTCATCCTCTTGGTGGTCGGCTGGTGGAAGCATTCGGTGGTCCCCTGCAGGCGGATCCGAAGTCCGCAGCCTTCTGCCTCGGTGCACTCACCCTGGCACTCGACTTCGACGACACGCTATACGCGGGCCACGTGTCGCACTCCACGGTCGGCGTGCCGATTGCCTACGCCCTCTCGATCGGTCTGGACGGAAGACGCTTCCTCGAGGCTGTGCTCGCTGGCAACGAGTGCGCCTCCCGTGTGGTCGCGGGGGCGACACTTGGATCGTTTCGCGGGCAGACTGCCACATACGGCCACCTGGTGGGGGCCACCGCTGCACGGATGCGTGCGCAGGGTGGCTCCCCCGAGCAGACCTCTGCGGCGTTGGCCCTCGCCTGCTCCCTCCCGCCACACTCGCTGGCACCTGCGTTCTTCGGGAGCGATGGCAAGGTGCTGGCTGCTGCGGTGGGGATCCGTGCAGCGCTGGATGCGTGTGACGGCGCCCTCGCAGGGCTGTGCGGCGCCCTCGACATCCTGGAACACCCCGACGGCCTGCTCGCCACCTTTGCGGACGTCCCTCTGGCTGACGCGGTGGTGGCATCCCTCGGTGCACGTTGGCACACCGAGACCCTCTCGATAAAGCTCTACCCTGCGTGCGCCTACCTCGACAGCGCGCTCGATGCGTCGGCCCAACTCCACGAGGACCTCAAAGTCACCCTCCACGCTGACGTCGGTGCAGTTGCCCACGGCGACAACGTCCTCCACGTGTCAATGGACGCAGCGATTCGAGAGGTCGTAGTGAGGTGCTCCCTCTTCACGTTCGGCATGGATTTGAGGAGCAGCAGTTACGTCTCCGGCCCCGGATCCCCAATCAGCGCACTCCAGTTCTCCGTGGGGTACCCAGCCGCGGTGGCGCTACTGCGCGGGGCCTTCACTCCGAGCGACCTATCCTCGCCGAGGCTTGACGACCCGGTTGCGTGGAAGCTCGCCACCCGCGTGCGCACCGAGCACGATCCGGACCTCACCCGTCTGGCACTCCTCGGGACCGCGCCGGTCGGTGAGGCACTCCGTCAGGCCGGACCTCGTGCGTCGTCATGGCTCGCACGTTCCAGCGGCGAAGAGGACGCTGCCGCGTTGCTGCGGGCGGTTGGAGCGCCAGCCAGATCCTTCGAGGAGGCCACCAAACAGATCGGGGCGATAGTCGAGGTCCATCTTGTCGATGGGCGTACGCTGCGACGCAGCGTCATGACCCCGAAGGGTGCGTCGGGGCCGCCCACACGACGGGACCATCGCACGCTGGCGCGCGAGAAATTCCTCAGCACGGGTGGGAGCGCCGAGGTGGCCGACGCATTCGACCATCTTGAGGCGATCGGGGCAGATGAACTGGCCAGCGCCTTGGCCTCGGCGCTCGCGACCGGCTGAGCCTCTCAACACCTCGACGTCCCCGAGGTTCCGCCTCAGCCGGCAGGTGGTGGATCCCCTGCCCATACCGCCAAGGCTCCGCCGATGACGTCGAACGTGACGGTCCGGACCGGGGACGCCGGGCCGTTCACTACGTCGCCGTCGAACTCCACCGGTACCGGCTGGTCCCCGATTGCCTCGATGGTCACCGTTCGCCCCTTCGCAGAGGTCACCTCCGGTTCTTTCAGATGCATGCCGGCGGCGACAGCGAGGAGCAGTTCTCCGAGCCGTGCCGACGAGGTCATCTTGATGGCACAGACGTCGAACAACCCGTCGTCGAGCACGGAGCCAGGTAAAAGCTCGAACGAGCCACCGCGATGGCGCGCACCGCCCAGGGCCACGAGAAGGAGGCGCCCCTCGACGAGGAGTTCGCCGTTGACGAATACGCGTGCGTCGGTGCCCAATGCGTCAGAACGTCCGATCAGCTCGAGCGCAGCCTGCTCATAGCGTCGGCGGCCGGTAACTCTCGACGTCGCGCGTGCCGCGTCCAGCACGCTCGCCAGGAATCCCGCGCTCGCGCCGAGCACGACCGCCTGGTCGCGCTCGACCAGTCTTCCGATGTCGAGCCAGCGGATTCGCGCCCCGGTGTGATCCTCCCCGAGGACCATTCCGAGTGCCTCCTCCACCGGAGTGTCGGCGAACAATGCTCGGTAGAAGGAGTTGCCCGTGCCTCCCGGCGCCGCGAACAATGCCGGCGCCTCGCGGCCAACGAGCTCAGTTGGGCGCCCGTCGCCCGGCCAGCGGCCGGTCCCGCGCACGATCCCCTCCGCCACTTCGCGGACCGTGCCGTCGCCACCCACGGCCATCACCAGGTCGAGTGCCTCACCTCGACATGCCGCGCGGCGGACCGTCTCGGTGACGGTCTCGACTACCTCACCCCGACGTGCCGTTGGGAGCCGGGTCACATCGAAGCCCTCGCGTCCAAGTTGGTCAACGACCGTCTCGGCGACAACCAGAGGGGAACCGCCTGCAACTGGATTCACAACCACCAGCGCCCGACGCGTCCGACGCGCAAGGCCGCTCACAGGAGGGCATCCGCCAGGCGTGTCGCCATCCGCGCCACCAGGGCCATGATCGTGATCTGAGGGTTCACGTGGCACGAGGAGGGCAGCACCGAGGCGTCGAACACGAAGAGGTCCGGAACGTCCCACACCTGTCCGAACGAGTTCACGACCGAATTAGACGGATCGGCACCCATGCGGGCACTGCCCATCGGATGGTACGCGGACAGATGGAGGTCGGCCGGACGCCAGCGACCTTCGCGCACGTGCCGCACCTCGGCAGCGGAACCGATGGCATCAAGTCCCGGCAGCATCGGGTAGACCTCCATCGCGCCGGCGGCGAAGAAAATCTCCGCAGACATCGCGATTCCCTCCACGACCTTCGCCGCGTCCTGGCGCGTCAGGCTGTACTGGATGGACACGCCGTTGTGGCCGAATGGACGCACACGCCCCACGCCGGCGTCACCGATGATCGAACCGAACGACGCCATGTGGGGGTAAAGGGCGAACAGCGCCTTGTCGGGCCCCCAACCGGGCAGAGAGCCTGCTGAATAGCCGAGGCCGGGCGGCGGGAATGTCGCCTCGAGCAACACGCCGTTCGAGAGTCTCTCGTCGACGTAGTAGCTCTGCATCGTCCCCCGCCACGCGTGCAGGGGCTCCTCGAACCGGGCCGTCGTCCCCGCCCCGGGATGGATCACCAAATTGCGACCGAGTTGGCCAGAGGAGCGCCCGAGGCGCTGTCGTGCGAGGAGCGCTGGCGTGAAGATCGCGCCCGCGGAGAGCACGGTCGCCCGGGCATCCACCTGGAGCGTGCCCGCCTTGCGGCCAGTCTGCGGGTCGAGCACGTCTGCAACGACACCGGCGGCGCGTCCGGATTCCAGATGAATCGTGCGCACTTTGACTCCGGAATACACTTTCGCGTCCGCAGCGGTCGCACGCGGCAGGTAGCTCACGTGCATTGCCTGCTTGGCATCTACTGGGCAGACGAACGCGCAGGCGCCGTGACCGTGGCAACCCCTGATGTTGCGGCGGATCGGACCGCCCGACAGCCCGAGGTGTTCGGCGCCCCGACGCATCACGTCCCCGTTCGCACCCATCACGTCCTCGGGGACGGGCTGGACGCCCAGCACTTCTTCGATCGAGTCGAACCATGGGGCCATCGCGTCGGGGTCGATCTCGGCGATACCAGATGCCGCCCACGAAGCCAGAACGGTCTCGGGTGTCCGGAAACAGGTTCCTGAGTTGACTACCGTCGTCCCCCCCACGGCGCATCCCATTGGAAGGGACATGACGGGGGTGCCGAGGGTGAACGTCAGACCGCCGTCGCGGTAAAACTGGAAGAGTCGTTCCGCGGGGCGGTGCCCCTCGACGTCGCCACGGTTGACGGGCGGCCCCTCTTCGAGCACGACCACGTCGAGGCCCGCGCGCGCGAGCGTGGCCGCCGCGACGGCACCGCCTGCCCCGGAACCCACGACGACCACGTCCGCGACGATCTTGGCATCGATCACCTCGGGATACCTGATCACCGGCAGGTCGACGGGCGGCGGCGGTCCAGCGGGGCCCATCGCCACCAGGGGCTCGCCGTCGTACCCGATCAGCGACGTCACCTCTGGCTGGGAGGCGTACGCGAGCTGGACCAGGGCTTCGAGTCCGGACAAGGCCTCGCGCCGGGCCCGGAAGCCCGAGGTGCGGCTCGCCTCCACCCAGCGATGACGGCCGTCTGCGTCGAGGCGGTGGAACAAATCGGGCCGTCGCCCCAGCAACCCCGTCAAGTCAAAGCCGCAAAGCATCGCGCGCACCAGCCAACGGGGCTGTCCGTGCACGTGTGCGAGGAGTCTCTCGATGTCCGCTGCGACGCCCAGTTCCGCCGCGCCGGGCGGGATGGCCCCACCCGGCGGAAACAGTGCGTCACAGAGTGCGTCGAGCACTCGACGTTCGTAGCCGCTCAGTGTTCCGGAGCGGGCACCGCCGTCGCCACTGCTCTTGTCCATGCGTCTCCCACCTTCAACCTCGGCCGCCTGCGAGAGGCAGACGAACTTCCCTCGGGCCGTGTTCGGGGATCGAGGCGTCAGCGATACGGTAACGGGCGCCTCGACCTTCATCATCTCGGTGGAGGCAGGCGAGACACATGCTCACGGCCTACTGCCGATCTCGGCATGGGCCGTGCTGTCGAGCAACCACTGCCGCTCGACGACCCAGATGCCCGAGGACCGACGTTCGAGCACGATCTCCGCGTCGGCCCGTTCGGAGTTCCGACAGGTGGCCGGAGCGCCGTCGGGGTCCGCATACTCGACGACAGCCGTGTGTTCGGCCGGCTGGACGACCTGCACACGCAGGCGGCGTCCCCCGGAGCGTACGGTGACATCCCACTCAGGGAGCCCGAGGTGGGCCGAGCCCGCAAGGGCGCCGAGAATTCCGAACTGCGGCCAGTCGACACCGCCATGGCGCAGACGCACGAACGGCAAGGGCGGGAGGCGACGGAGGCCGGGTCGGCGCGACACCGCAGCCACGACCTCCAGCACGTCACCGTCGCCGAGATCGGCGTGCAGCCAACCCCACCGTTCGGCATTGCCATGGCCGTAGATGTGGGCCACGCCACCTGGCGCACCGTCGAGCTCCAACACGCGTCCACCCAGCGCGACAGTTCCTCGGAACGAGGCAGTCGGCGCCGGGACGATCTGAGCAGAGGGGAACCACTCGCGTCGCCATGCAATTCGCGGAAACGTGAAGAGCGGCGGCCGGTCGTCGTGATACGTCAACTCCCAGGTCGCTGCACCCGCACTACCGGAACGGCGTCCAGGTTCAGCCACGACGTCACCCGCAGCGAACCACGGGCCCTGTCCCAAAGGCTCGGGACCAAAACGGACGATCTCGGGTGGACCGTCGGGGGGAAAGAGCGCGAGCCAGCCATAGCCACGAGCCCCGCCGCCGTCGCTCGGGGCGCACATCTCGTGGTGCAGCCACAGCCCCGTTCCCGTGCGCGGATCCGTCAGCGTGTCGTACCAGACTTCGAGTCGCCCGGCCCGTCCCGACCAACGCCGCTCCTCGAGACCGGTGTCGTGGTACCGAAGTCGGAACCCTGCGACGAACGACGGGAAGGTCATGAGGGGGAACCGGAGGAGGGCGGTGCCCACCTCCTGACCGTCGTCGTTGCAGATGGCACCCGGCAGTGTGGTCCAGGCACGCAGCCGGCGCACTCCTCGAAGAGACTTCCAGCCGTCAAAGCGATAGCGACGGCCGTCGTCGGCGACAGTCGCGAACGTGTAGCGAAGCCGGTGGTTCCGGAACGGGGAGATCTCCAGGGTGCCAGTGATCGGCGTCCCCGAAGCCATCCCCTCTGCGGTCAGCGTCCCGGTGAGTTCGGCGACGACGGTGCTAAAGGGAAGCGGGAGCGTGGGAGTCTCCACCCGCGCGTCGAAACGGAACGAGCGGTCCAGGTGCTCACCGGTCCTTCGCCACGTGCCCACCATCGCCTCGGCAAATGAGAGCCCGGTGCTCATCGACAGACCTCCCTCTCATCCTCGGGCCTGCCGAGGTCGTCACATCTAACGCGGCCGCCGCGGGCATATCAAGGAGTCAACCGAAGTGTAGGCAGACCCAAGTGCGGCAACGTGACGGCCAGCGCCCAGTCAACCAAGGTCGTCCAGCTGCAGACCGACTTCCCGAGCGGCCAGAACGACCCGGCCATCGTCGTCTGCGCCTCCGACGCCCCGCTCGCCGCCGACGCAAAGGCGGCGATCGATGCGGATCCGGCCTGATCTCGCGGGCGGGCCAGGAGACCGCGGCCCGGGGCACCCGACCGGGCGGCCCTGGCTTCCGAGCTCGACCACCGGTTCTGGTGGCCCGGGAAGCTGTTCAGCAACCCTGTCAGGACGGACCAGGCCGACGCCGAGCCCGTTGGCGCTGACGTCCGAGAGGGCTGAGCGGCCTGGCGGCCGCTTCGAGCGCGCCCGGCATCCGCCCACGGCGTCGGCGTGCCCGGCCATCGGCACGCTGGGCAGCGTCGATGGCCTGATCCAGCCGATCAACTGGTGCACCCGGCGAGAGCGATAGCGAGTCAGCGGACCCAGGAGGCTGGGCGTTTCTCGAGGAACGCGGTCATCCCTTCACGGGCCTCGTCGCTCGCGAAGAGGCGGGCGGACAGTTCCGCCGTCCAGCGGAAGGCGTCGTCTTCGGGCAGTGTCGGCACGACGTCTATCAATTGCTTCGACGCGGCGATGGCGTTCGGCTCGCCGGCCAGGAGATCGCTCACGATGGCGTCGATCTCCGCGTCGAGTTGGTCGGCAGGAACCGCACCGTTGAGGAGCCCCATCCGCACGGCCTCGGCAGCGGGGAACCGGTGCCCCCGCAGGAAGGCGGCTCGCGCGTCGGCGAGCCGCATCTTCGGCAGGCAGATGACCGAGATCATGGCCGGAGCCACGCCGACGCGTACCTCCGTGAAGCCGAACCTGGCGTGGTCGGCCGCGATCGAGATGTCCAGCGCTGCGGCAAGTCCCACTCCGCCGGCGACGCAATGGCCGGCGATTCGGCCGACGTAGGGCTTGGGGGAGTGCCGGAACCGCCGGAACAGCGCAAGGGGATTGACGCTGCTCACCTGCGTGTCCGCAGCGTCGCTGGTGCTGGCGGCACTGGGATCGGCGGCATTGGGATCGGCAGCACTGGGATCAGCGGCACGCTCGGCCAGGTTCGCGCCGGCACAGAAGACCGAACCTGAATTCGTCAGCACGACCACCCGAACCTCGGGGTCGTGATCTGCTCTGTCGAGCGCCGCTACCAGTTCGCCCGTCAGCTGCCGCCCCAAGGCGTTGCGGTGCTCTTCGTCGGCCAAGGTGATGGTCATCACCCCGTTGCGGAGATCGGCCTCGACGAGCGGCATCACGAGCTCCTCGGGGCGGGAGGGTTGCTCGCTCCGCCTGCGAAGACCTGCGCTCTGACGAGCCAATGGCGAGCGAGCTCACCGCATTGCAGACCGGTGTCGTCGACGTGGCGGCGTTGAGTGACGACCAGGCAGAAGTCCTCGGCGGAGCCGCGAACGATGTCGGCGGCGTCGTCGGGGCCCCACGTCCAGGTCTGGCCCGACGGGCTCGTCAGTATCAGCTGGATCTCGCCTTCGGGGGCCGTCTGGCCACGAACCGCATACGACCAACCCCGGGTGATGTAGCCGAGTTGGGCGATGTGGCGCAGGCGATCGGTGGCCTCGCGCGTTGCTCCGACGGCGTCGACGATGTCAGTGCCGTGCGCCCACACTTCCATCAGGCGAGCGCTGAGGAACGACTTCGCACTCATCGACGGCCCGTACCAGCTGATGCGGGCTCCGTCGGTCAGGCTGGCCGACGCCTCGGCGAGGAGTTGCCGGTTCAAGCGCCAGGCCTCGAGCTGACGGTCCGGCGCCAACGCCCGGAAGGCGCCGAGTGTGAATTGTTCCCCTCCGTCGCCGTCATCGCCGGCGGCATCGAAGAGCGCCTGCATCCCGGCGGTGAACGCCTCCGGGTCGGTGATCGCCGTCGCCGCTGTGCCGTCGAAGTAGGTGAGGTGACCGATCTGGTCGGCGACGTTCCAGCCAGGGCTCGGCGTCGGCAACGCCCACTGCTCGCTCGCCAGTGCGCCCACGATGACATCGAGGGCGGCTTGCTCAGCCAACAGATCGGCTCTCAAGGTGTCGACATCACTCATGTCGCTCCTCGTTCGTTCATCCGTTCATCGGGCGGTTCGCGATCGAACCCGGTTGGTGGTTCGCATGCCGCGCAGGATGATGCCGAGCAGCGAGTCGGCTGCCTGCTTGGGCGTCGATCGCAGCGTGGGCATGACCTCGGGACGTGACAGCTCTCGTGCCAGGCCCGCCATCACGCGGGCGACAGCGCCGGTATCGACCGCGAGAATCTCACCGCGCTCGACGGCGAGATCGAGCAGGCACCGCGTGACCGCCACGACGTAATCGGAGTGGAAGTCGCCAAGTCGCTGTGCGGCCGGCATCAAGGCTAGGTCGCGCGCGAACGGTTCCGTACTGCCGTTCACGGCTTCGCTCGCAGCCTCGAGGTAGGCCTGCAACGCCTCGATCGCTGTCATGTCGGGCTTGATCGTGTCCATTGCCTTCCGCCCCACTCGCCACAGGTTGCGGTCGACGACGACCAGCACCAGTTCGTCCCGGCTGGGCGCCAGACCGTAGAGCGTGCGCAGGGAGCACCTCGCCCGCGAGGCGATCTCGGCCATGGTCAGATCGGCGAACCCGTCGTCGAACATTCCCCCGAGGCGATCGAGTATCTCGCGCTGGCGATCGGTGAGCCGGCGCTCTCGCTCGCGGTTGAGGACCGCCGGTGGAGGCTTGACCGCGCGGAGCCGGCGCTGAAGCTCGGTGAGCTTCGGGGACGCCGCCTCGATCGTCGCTGTCGCCGTGCTCACGCTTGCTCCAGCAGTGTTGCGGGTACGTCGACGACCCGGCTGCGCAGCCACTCACCCAGGCTCTTGGCCTGGGCGTCTTGACGGGTGGACGCAGCTACGCCCTCTTGGAGCAGATCATGGATCACGAAGTTCAGCGACCGCAGTGCCGGCAACCGGTAGCGGTCGATGACGAGCGATGCCGTCTCCGGCAGCAGTTGGCGCAGGACATCGGTGGTGAGGAATCCGTCGAGCCACGCCCACGCTCGATCGCTGCGGGCGAACACGCCGAGGTTGGCGTTGCCGCCCTTGTCGCCCGACCGGGCGCCGACAACTCGCCCGATCGGCGTCGCAACAGTGGGACCCGACGGCACATCGGCCGCCGGGCCGTCGCCGATACCCGGCACATCGGCCGCCGGGCCATCGGCCGCCGGGCCGCCGGCCGCCGGCACATCGGCCACCGGGCCATCGGCCGCCGGGCCGCCGGCCGCCGGCACATCGGCCACCGGAGCGACGGAATCGACCACGGTAGGCTGGCCCCCGAGGACGACGACTTGTTGGGGAACAAGGTCGGCAGGCACGACGGCCGGCCGGTAGACGCCGTAGGCGCCGCCGCTCGATGAGCCACCGACGCCGAACATGCCAGGAATCGTGGCGAGTGCGAGCTCGGTGACCGCGTTGGTGACGGCTCTGCCGACCTTGCGCTCGTCAGAGTCCTTCAGCGTGATGCGCCACAACGCCACCGCTTCCTCGTTCGACGCCGGGTCGGGCTTGTCCGTGCGCACGACGCGCGTCGTGACGCTGGCAAAGTCGTCGGGGCGGTAGGGGCATGCAACCCAGAACGCCTCCTCGATCAGCCTCGCCTTGGCCTCGATATCGAGCCCCGTGAGGGCGATGGCCATGTCCGTGCGGAAGCCCCCCACTTCGTTCATTGCCACCTTCAGCGTCGCTGGCGGTGGCTCGCCTTTCGTGCCGCTGATGCGCACCCGGTCGGGGCCGACCTGCCCGAGGTGGATCGTGTCGAAGCGAGCCGACACGTCGGGCCCGAGATAGGCCGGTCCGCCGATCTCGTAAAGCAGCTGCGAGGTGACGGTCCCGATCGACACCTCGCCGCCTGTGGCGTCGTGCTTACCGATCACGCACGACCCGTCGGCGGCGACCTCGGCCCACGGGAAGCCGACTCTCGTCATTCCGGGCACCTCGGTGAAGAATGAGTAGTTGCCCCCAGTGGCCTGCGCGCCACACTCCACGACATGCCCGGCCACGACCGCTCCGGCCAGTGCGTCCCAGTCGTCGCGTGCCCACCCATGGTGCCAAGCGGCAGGGCCACACACCACAGCCGCGTCGGTGACGCGGCCGGTGATCACGATGTTCGCCCCACGGTTCAGGGCCTCGACGATGCCCCAGCAGCCGAGGTATGCGTTGGCGGTGATGAAACGCGACGTATCGCCGATCGGCTCACCCGTCTCGAAGTGGGTCAAGCCGACGCCGGCGTCTCGCAACTCGTCGAGTCTCGGCATGAGATCGTCGCCGTTCACGTAGGCGATCGTCGGAGCCAGCCCCAGCTTCGCCGCCACTTCAGCCACGGCCTCGGCGCACCCAGCGGGGTCGAGACCGCCGGCGTTCGACACGACCTTGATGCCCCGATCGAGGCACGAGCCCATCACCGTCTCCATCTGGGCGACGAAGCTGCGGGCGTAACCACCGCCCGGCCGCTTGGCCTGAGCGCGGGCCAGGATCAACATGGTCAGTTCCGCCAGCCAATCGCCCGTCAGAACGTCGATCGGGCCGCCATTCACCATCTCCTCAGCCGCCGACAACCGGTCGCCGTAGAAGCCGGAACAGTTGGCGATGCGAATCGGTTGCGTTGCCTGGTCTGCGTGGGTCATCTCGGGCTCACCGGAGCGTCGTTCGGGGTGTCCTCGGACTCGCCGGTTTCGATCATCAGCAACACGGCGCCAGTGCCGACCTGCTGGCCGGCGACGACGAAGACGTCGGTGACGAAGCCCTCCGCCGGAGCCGTAACGTGGTGTTCCATCTTCATCGCCTCCATCACCACCAGCGTGATTCCCGTGGTGACGCGATCGCCCACGGCGACTCGCACATCGAGCACAGCGCCCGGCATGGGCGCAGTGAGACCGCCGGCGGGAAGGTCGGAACCCGGCACCTCGAATCGTGGGACGACACCGAACTCGACGGTTCCTCGCACGGTCTGGATGTGCACGCGATCGCCGGCTCTGGTGATGCGAGCCACCGAACGCCGGCCGTCGATCTCGATGTCGATATCCGACGGGGAACGGCGATGGATGAGCGCTCTGGTGCCGTCGCCGACGATGAACGATCCGTCGCGTTGCGACCGGTACGTGATCTCGAGGGTGCGGTCGCCACGGCGGAGGGACACGCGCTGAGCCGGGAGCCTGGCGTTGCGCCACCCGCTGGGCGCGGCAGTGAACACCTGCGTCGCAGCCCGGTTCTCGCCCTGGAGCCACAGTGCCGTAGCCGTGGCAGCACGCTGTAGTTCGCCATCGCTCAAGGTGAGCTTCAGCGATGGCCGGATGCGTTCGATGAAGTCGGTCGTCGTGTCGCCGGCGAGGAAGCTGGCGTCGCGCAGCGTCGCTGCCAGGAAATCTCGGTTCGTGCTGACGCCACCGAGATGGAGACGTTCGAGCGCGAGGGCGAGCAGCGCCGCAGCTTCGATTCGCGTAGCGGCGTGGGCAACAACCTTGGCGATCATCGGGTCGAAGGAGACGTTCACGACGGAGCCCGCCTCCACGCCCGACTCCCACCGAACGGTCGGAGTGTCTGCAGGGGAGAAGGCAGTGAGCGTTCCGCCAGCGGGCAGAAACCCGGCGTCGGGGTCCTCGGCGCACAGGCGGGCCTCGATCGCGTGCCCGGCGAAGGAGATATCGCCCTGTTCGTAGTCCAGCGGTTCGCCGGCTGCGATCCGGATCTGCTCGCGAACCAAGTCGACGCCGGTGACCTGCTCGGTGACCGGATGCTCCACTTGGAGACGAGTGTTGACTTCGAGGAAGAAGAACTCGCGGGTGGCGTCGTCGACGAGAAACTCGACCGTGCCCGCAGACTCGTAGCCGATCGCCCGGCCGAGTCGCAGCGCCGCCTCGCCCATGGCGGCGCGCATCGCGTCATCGACCGCAGGTGACGGAGACTCCTCGATGAGTTTTTGGTGGCGCCGCTGGATGGAGCATTCGCGTTCGCCGAGGTGCACGAGGTTGCCGTGGTGGTCGCCGAGGATCTGGATCTCGACGTGCCGCGACGTGGCGACGTAGCGCTCCAGGAACACCCGGTCGTCACCGAAACTGCTGGCAGCCTCACGCTGCGCCGATGCGACAGCAGCGTCGAGATCGGCTGGGTTGACGACGACCCGCATGCCTTTCCCGCCGCCGCCGGCCGCTGCTTTCACGAGCAACGGGTATCCGATCTCGGCCGCAGCCTGCGGATCGCCGGTCGATGGCAGCGTCGGCACACCTACAGCGGCAGCCGCGCGTTTGGCGGCCAGCTTGTCGCCCATGGCGGCGATCGTCTCCGGCGAAGGCCCGATCCAGATCAGGCCGGCGGCAATGACATCGGCGGCGAACGTTGGGTTCTCCGACAGGAATCCGTAGCCAGGGTGGATCGCCTCTGAGCCGGTCGACCGGGCGGCGGCGATGAGTGCGGCGCCGTCCAAGTAGCCGGTGGCGAGGCGCAGCGACTCGTCAGCCTCCGAGACGTATGGGGCCGACACATCTGAGTCGACGAAGACTGCAACGCAGCGTATGCCCATTCCGTGGGCGGTTCGGATGATGTGTCGAGCGATCTCGCCACGATTGGCCACGAGGAGCGTGGAGAAGCTCACAGCCGAAACACCCCGTAGCCCTTGGCGCCCTCGATCGGTCGGTTGCGCACGACCGACAGGCACATCCCCAGCACCGTGCGGGTGTCGCGGGGATCGATGATGCCGTCGTCGCTGATGGCGCCGGTGGCGACCAGGGCAAGCGATCCCTTCTCTTGGATCGCCTCGACCATCTCGACGATCTTGCGGTCCTCTTCTTCGTCGAAGTCGAGGCCCTGCCGAGCGGCTTGCCCGCGACGAACCATGGACATCACGCCGGCGATCTGCTTGGGGCCCATCACGGCGATCTTGGCCGTCGGCCACAGGAAGGTGAACCGGTTGCCGAACGCCCGACCGGACATGCCGTACGTGCCGGCGCCGTACGAGGAGCCGATGATCACGGTGAGGTGGGGCACGGTGGAGTTGGTGACGGCGTTGAGCATCTGCGAGCCCTTCTTGATGATGCCCTCCGCCTCGAAGTCGCGACCGACCATGTAGCCGGTGACGTTCTGGAGGAACACCAACGGCACATCGATCTGATTGCACAACTGGATGAAGTGAGCCGCCTTCTCGGCGGACCGGGGGTAGATCACGCCGTTGTTGCCGATGATCCCGACGGGGTAGCCGTGGATGTTCGCCCACCCGCACACGATGGTGCTGCCGTACTTCGGCTTGAACTCCTCGAACCGCGATCCGTCCATCACACGGCCGATGACATCGCGCACGTCGACCGGCTGGCGCAGGTCGCGACTGACGAGGCCGAGCAGTTCCTCGGGATCGAGCAACGGTTCGTCCGGGTGCAACTCCGGACCGGGTCCGGGCTTTCGCCAGTTGAGATGTGACACCACCTCTCGGCACAGCCGGATGGCGTCCATCTCGTCCTCGGCGAAATAGTCGCCAAGTCCGGACACTTCGGCGTGCATCAGTGCTCCACCGAGTGTCTCGTCGTCGGATTCCTCGCCCGTCGCCATCTTCACCAGGGGTGGCCCGGCCAGGAAGATCTTCGACTGCCCCTTGACCACGATGTTGTAGTCAGAAAGGCCCGGCTGGTAGGCGCCCCCTGCGGTGGACGATCCGAACACGACGCAGACGGTGGGGATACGCATCTTCGACAGTTCGATGAGGTCGTAGAAGAACCGGCCGCTCTCGGCGAAATGCTCGGTCTGAACCCGCCTTCCGCCGCTCCCGTCGGTCGGAATGCGCAGGTCGGCGCCCGCCGATTCGACGAAACTCACATACGGCATGCGGTTGTCTCGTGAGATTTCGATCGCACGTGCCCACTTCTTCGCCGCGTACGGCGTGAGCGCACCGCCGAGTACCGACGGGTCGTTGGCGATGACCACGCACTCGGTGCCGGCGATGACACCGATGCCCACGACCATGCCGCCGCCCATCGCGTAGTCGGAGTTGTAGCCGGCAAGTGCGCTGACCTCGAAGAACGGGCTGTCAGGGTCGAGCACGTTGGCGATGCGCTCGCGGACGGGGAGCTTGCCTCGGGATCGCATCCGCTCCATGGCCTTGGGCCCGCCACCGGCCTCGGCCTGATCGAGCAGCTCGTCGATCACCGACAGCTGCTCGATCATGTCGGCACGGTTCTGTAAGAACTGCTCCGAAGTCGGATCGAGCTTTGATCGCAGGGGTGGAGCGAGCGACGTGTGATCCACCCGTTGATAATAGCTACGGTAATATATCACCGTCAATATTTTCCTCCGATCTGGCTCGAATTCGTGCCAGGCGGCAGCTGGAAGGCGAGAGCGCAATGAAGACCGCCGTTACCGACATGTTCGGCATCGACATCCCCATCCTCGCCTTCAGTCACTGCCGTGACGTCGTCGCCGCGGTGACCAAGGCGGGTGGGATGGGCGTTCTGGGCGCCGTGGCGCATACGCCGGAACAGCTCGAGATCGATCTCGCCTGGATCGAGGATGAGGTCGGTGATCGACCGTACGGGATCGACCTCATCGTGCCTGCCAAGTACGCCGGGTCGGCTGCGGGCGGCTACACGCTTGACGACATCCGCAGTCTCATCCCTGCCGAGCACGTCGCGTTCGTCGACGACATCCTGCGGTGCTACGACGTGCCACCGCTGCCTGACGACGAAGGGCGACGCGGACTGCTCGGCGGTGCACCCGGCGGGGAGGCGGTTCCGTTCTCGGCTAATCAGGCCGATCCACAGATCGAGATTGCCCTGGCTCACCGGCCGGCCTTGGTCGTCAATGCTCTCGGGCCACCCACGGCTCACATGATCGAGCGTGTGAAGGAGGAAGGTCGCTTGATCGGAGCGTTGGCAGGCAAGGCCCAGCACGCCGAGCGACACGTGAACGCCGGGGTCGACATCGTGATCGCTCAGGGTTCGGAGGCGGGGGGCCACACCGGCGAGATCGGTTCGATGGTGCTTATTCCCGAGATCGTCGATGCCGTGGCCCCGGTCCCGGTGCTGGGCGCAGGCGGGATCGGCCGCGGTCGCCAGATGGCTGCAGCCATGGCGCTTGGCGCCCAAGGCGTATGGTGCGGCTCGGTCTGGCTCACGACCGAAGAAGCCGAGACGCACCCCGTCGTGAAGCGCAAGTTCCTCGCGGCCACGTCGTCGGACACGGTGCGATCACGCTCCCGTACAGGCAAGCCCGCGCGGCAACTGCGCACGGCGTGGACCGATGAGTGGGACAACCCAGAGACGCCGATGCCGCTCGGGATGCCGATGCAACCGATCCTGGTAGCCGAGGCGCTCGAACGCATCGATCATGCGGCACACCGCACGGGCTCGGGTGCCGAGCAGTTGACCAACTACTTCGTCGGTCAGGTTGTGGGAACGATGAACACGACGAAGACGGCCGCCCAGGTGGTCTTCGACATGGTCGACGAGTTCGTCGAGGCCGTCCAGGGGCTCGCCGAGCAGCTCAAGTCCTGAACCCAGCAGCCGGGAACCTCGTAGGCGATGCTGTGGCGTGGCCGGTGGCATGAGCCACGAGGCGGACGAGCTGATCAAGCATGGTGATAGCTGACATGATGGGCGACTAAGTGGTGTTACCCGACTGACCGGGCCACAAACATGTGAAGGACGCAACATGGGAGACAACGCAGTAGTGGTCCTCGGTGGCGCTGGCGGTATCGGTCGGGTGGCGGCGGCGGCCTTGGGCCAGACGGACGACGCGACGCGGGTCGTGGTGGCCGACCTGGCCGCGGACGCTGCCGCTCGGGTCGTCGACGATATCGGTGACGGCCGGTTCGAGGCAGCCGGCGTCGACGTGTCGGACCGGACGGCGCTGTCCGCTCTGATCGAAGGTGCCACCGTCGTGGTCAACTGCGTCGGCCCCTTCTACCGGTTCGGTCCCCCAACGTTGGCCGCGGTGATCGATGCCGGAGTCCACTACGTGGACGTGTGTGACGACCTTGACGCCACCCGCCGAATGCTCGGCCTCGACGGCAGGGCACGCGAGGCCGGAGTCCGAGCGCTTGTCGGCATGGGGAACTCACCCGGGCTGGCCAACGTGTTCGTGAAGTTGTGCGACGAGTGGTTCCTCGACGAGATCCATCAGGTCGAGATCATGCACATCCACGGTGGTGAGCCCGATGAAGGCCCGGCGGTGCTGAAGCACCGGATCCACGCCATGACCAACGACGTTCCGCTGTTCGTCGACGGTCGCTTCGTACGGGTGCGCATGCTCGAGGAGAGCGGCGCCGCGTTCATCCACGATGAGCTCTTCGCCGGCGTCGGCACGTACCCGGTGCACCCCTACCCGCATCCCGAGACCATCACCCTTCCACCGGTGTTCCCCACGCTGCGCACTGTCACCAACCTCGGCGTGGTGTTCCCGCTCCCGTACTTCCGGCTGACCCAGGACCTGGTGCGGGCCGGCATGGCCTCGGAGGCGCCGCTGAGCGTGGGTGGTGTCGAGGTGGCACCGATCGACGTAATGGTTTCGCTGCTTCGCCGAGAACGCCCGCGGTTGTTGGCAGAGGCAGGTATCACGGGGCCAGCAGGTTGTCTCAAGGTGGTGGTCGGCGGCGTCAAGGACGGCGCGACCCACACCTATGTGTGCTCACTGTTCTCCGAGGACGAGGGGGCCGGGGAGGGCACCGGCATCCCGGCCGCAGTGGGGGCGATGCTGGCTCTGCGAGGCGAGCTGACCGGTGGCCCTGGGGTGCACCCGCCCGAGGTCATCGTGCCGGTGGGGTCGTTGCTGGAGCTGGCCGGGGAGGTGGTGGCCGGTATGCGAGTGGCTGGGGGCTCGCTTCCACTCCGGCTCGAGCACGTCGGGCCCGACGGGTCGGTCGAGGAGGTGCCGCTCGCCCTCGGGGCGGGCGGATGAGCACTGCCGTCACCGGGCCGGATGACGACCGTGGAGGGAGTTCGGGGCAGTAGTGACGAAGATCTCGATCCGGCCCGATCTGCGTCCTAGGACTCGGAGCTGAAGACGGCGAACCAGCCGAGCGCGAAGGCACCCGGGCTCCCTATGGCCTGTTGCGGAGGCCGAGTAGCTTCGCAGCCCCGCCGCCTCGCACATGGTCCCGCACTGCTTCGTCGAGCCCGCACTCGTCGAGATAAGAGAGGTGGCGCTCGAACTGCCGGTCGTCGCAGTAAGGGTAGTCCGTGCCGAACAAGAGGCGTTCCGCACCGAACGCCTCGCAAGCACAGACGACGGCCTCAGTGGAGCCGGAAACGGTGTCGTAGTACAAGCTGCGCAAGCCCTTGGTGATCTCGTCGGTGCTCTTACGAGTCACCCTCGCGAGCAGGAAGGGGATGGTCCCTCCGAGATGGGGGACGATGAAGCGAAGGTTCGGATACCGACCCGGCACATCGGCCAGCACGAGTCGCAGCGCGGCCACGGTGTCTTCGAACGGAGCCCCGACGAGCCAAGCCAGATTGTGGCCGGCAAGCCAGGGGAGGTTCTCCTGACCCACAGGGTGCAGGAACACGGTGGACCCGCGCCGGTCGAGATCCTCGAACACCGGCTCGAACGCCGGGTCGTCTATCTGACGGCCGGCGATGCTGCAACCAATTGTGACGCCCACCACCGAAGAGCTGTCCATGGTGCGGGCGATCTCGGCCAGCGACTCCTCGATGTGCGGAAGCGGCAGGGCGGCGAAGGTGGCGAAGCGGCCCCGGTGCGCCTCGCAAAGAGCCACAAACAGCTCGTTCAAGAGCTTGGCGGCTTCAGCTCCGTCGCGGGGCTCTGGCAGGTAGGGCTGTGCCTGCGAGATGGAGAGAACTTGGGTATCGATACCCACTCGGTCGAGAAGGGCGAGGCGTTCGTCGATGCTCTGGTGGCCCAACGCCGCTGCCGCCGCGGGCGGCAGATCGGGCCTCCCGATGTAATCGAGGTATAGCCCCGGATAGTAGTGAGCATGTACGTCGACAATCATCGAACGCCTTTCCCAAAACCCTCGTGCAATGGACCACCACGCTTGGCAGTTCACGTGTTGCCCATCGGTCAGCCAATCGTGCCCGAATCGTGCTCTCAGACCAAGCCCAACATACGGCGAGAGAAGAGAAGAGAAGTAGGGTCAAACGTCACTTGTCCTGTGGCGTCCGGTCGTGATGCTGGCCGTGACCCGGAGCCGGCCCGCTCCGAGCTGTACGGCCTGGTCGAGCCGGTGCGTGCCGGGCCGGCTGCGGGTAGGGTCAAACAGCGTCGACACTCAGGATTGAACGCGAGCGCGGCGGGAGGCGCCGCGGGGAGGTCAGTGCCATGCAGGTCACGCGCTTTGGCTTACAGATCCCGAATTTCACGTTCCCCGGCGTCGAGGATGGGGATCTCTTCGAGCGGGTTGCCCAGATCGCGGTGGCCGCCGAAGAGTCGGGGTTCGACTCGGTGTGGGTGATGGACCACTTCTACCAGATCACCAGCGTCGGGCCTCGCACGGACCCGATGCTCGAGGCCTACACCCTCCTTGGAGGGATCGCCGCCCGCACGAGGCGCGCTCGCCTCGGCACGATGGTGACAGGCGTCACCTACCGCAACCCCGCGCACTTGGCTAAGGCGGTGACGACGCTCGACATCGTCTCCTCGGGCCGGGCCATTCTCGGCATCGGCGCGGCCTGGAACGAGGAGGAGCACGCCGGCTACGGCTTCGCCTTCCCGCCGATCGCTGAGCGCATGGAGCGCCTGGAAGAGGCTCTGCAGATCTGCCGGGCCATGTTCACCGAGGAGGCTCCCAGCTTCGCCGGCCGCCACTACGCCGTCAAGGAAGCGCTGAACCGGCCTCGGCCGGTCCGGCCTGAGGGCATTCCGATCCTCGTCGGCGGTAGCGGCGAACGGAAGACCTTGCAGCTCGTGGCGAAGTACGCCGACGCCTGCAACCTCTTCGGCGATGTGGCGACGATCCGGCACAAGCTCGACGTGTTGAGCCGGCATTGCGAGATGGTCGGCCGGGATCCGGCCGAGATCACGAAGACCCGTCTCGGCGGGCTTGTCGTCGCGGACACGGCCGTCGAGGCCGAGCGCAAGGGACACCAGATGGCCGAGGCACGGGGCATGGACCCGGCGCGTTACCGCGAGTACGCGGTGGCGGGCGACCCCGACTCTGTATGCGAGCAGGTAGCGGCGTATCTCGACGCCGGTCTCGACGGGATGGTCTTCAATATGCACGACGCGCAAGACCTCGATCCGGTCCGCCTCGCCGGGAAGACGCTCAGCACCGCCTTCTGCTGAAGGCACGGGAGGCCGACGCGACGGCGCCCACGCCGCCGAGCACAAGACTCCATCGCCTGTCGGCTTCAGAAGATCTTCGTGCTGGTCTACTACGTGGCAGCATGAGCGTCCTTTTCGGGATCGACGCCCAAGAGGTTGCCGACGGCGGCGAGGGACTGGCCCGACCTGTAGAGATCCTCACGGCCGTGGCGGGTCAACACAAGATCAGTTCGACGCCTTGCGAGATCACCTTACCTTACCTCACCTCACCTCACCTCACCTCACCTCACCTCACCTCACCTCACCTCACCTCACCTCACCTCACCTCACCTCCGCTGTGCAGTGCTCTGGCCGATCGGAGCACCAGTCCTGCCAGGCGAAAGATTCGACGATCGCCGCCGACGGGGGCCTGAATCAGCTTCAGCTCGTTGGTGACAAAGCCAAAGGAGAGTCCGGTGGCTGGATCCGCCCAACCGCCCGTGCCGCCGAAACCGTAGTGCCCGAAGGCGGAGTCACCCCGGTACCCTTGCGCTCCGGCCCGGTGGTAACCCATGCGCCAATTCATCCGCAGGCCGATGACCACGTCGTGGGCCCGGGTCTGGACTTGGCTCAGAGCGGCAACCGTTTCCGGCGACAAGAGCCGGACGCCCTCGACCTCGCCGTCGTTGGCAATGATCGCGTAGAGCTTGGCGAGTGAGTGAGCCGAGAGAAGGCCGTTCACCGACGGCATCTCGGTGCTCAGCACCAAGGGCGACGGACCGGCCAGGAGTTGGTCGAGATACGGGACGTAGAGCGCCTCGAGAAAACGGCGAGTCAGGTCGACCTTACGGAGCCTGGGCATGAATCTGGCGCTCACGCTGGCAAAGAGGCGAGGTGTGGGGCGCACGGGCGGGGTCCGGCCGATGAGCGGCGCGAAGCGGTGGAGGCCGTCGGGCGGCATCCCGATACACAAGCCGTCGGTGTCAAGGGGTCTGGCGAGCTCCGCACGCACCAGGTCGGCCATGCCAAGCCCCGTGACCCTTCTGGCCAACCCAGCCAGAAGCCACCCGTAGGTGATTGCGTGGTAACCGGGGTGCCCCGGCCATGGGTCGGGCGGCCGAGCCGCTAGTCGGTCTTCGAGGGCGATGTGATCGAGCAGGTCCTCGGGGCGGTCGACGAGGTCGGTCATCGAGTGCAGGCCAGCCTGGTGGCTCAGTAGCTGTCGCACGGTGATGGCTTGCTTGCCGGCAACGCCGAACTCCGGCCAGTAGCTGGCCACCGGAGCCTCATAGTCGACCAGGCCACGGTCGGCCAGCCGGTGGATGACGGTGGACGCCACGCCTTTGGTGGTCGAGAAACAGATGGTGACCGTGTCCCGCTCCCAGGGCTGGGAGAGGCGGCGGTCGGCGAACCCGGCCCACACGTCGACCACCGGCCGGCCGTGCAGCCGGACCGCCAGGGCTCCGCCACCTCTGCTGCCAGGGTTGAACAGCTGGCCGAAATACGACACCGCGGGTGCAAATATCGGATGTGCGTAGCCGTTGAGAGCCC
Organism: Acidimicrobiales bacterium; assembly: GCA_050010115.1. Classification (GTDB taxonomy): domain Bacteria; phylum Actinomycetota; class Acidimicrobiia; order Acidimicrobiales; family Bog-793; genus JAKACA01. The sequence goes on from JBEKLQ010000030.1 coordinate 23,246, forward strand.
CGAGTGGAAGCTGTGGATTCGTCACCTGATGAGCTTGCCCGACAGAGATCGCCACCGCCATCCGTGAACGTGGGCCTGACACCCCTCGGATTTCGACGTCAGCCTGATCAGTCGAGAGGTCCGCTCGCGGCCGTGGCAGTCGCGCATGGGTACGTCAATCTTGATAGACGCTTGACGAACCGTCTCCGAGCCCACCCCGAGCGCCCTGCCGACGGTGGCAAGAGACAGTTTGTGACCTTCGGCCCTTCCTGGTGCTCGTTCGTGCACCTAGTCTGCTGTGGTGCTGTTGCTTGCCGGCCTCACGGTCGTGGTCGGGTTCGTCGGCGCCGGCCTGGCCGGGATCACGATCACTGTCTTCCTGCACCGCGGTTTGACCCACGGTGCGATCCGCATGTCGCGCCCTCTGTACGAGGTGGGACGCTGGATGACGTGGTGCACCACGTTCATGCGCCATTGGGAGTGGCGGCTGGTTCACCGCAAGCACCACATCTATACCGACGTGTGGATCGACGAGGTGCGCCACGATCCCCACTCGCCCATCGTGATCGGGCAACGCCTGCAGACCGACGGCTTCCGGAGGGTGGCCTGGCACATGGCGGCAATCTTCCATGCCGAGGTCCGGTGCCCCGATATTCGTGACGGCACCTACGAGCTGGAGTCCGACCGGCCCCTGGACCGTCTTGACCGGATCGTGTTCAACCGCCCGGTCATCGGTGCCATCGTCACCGGGGTCCTGTACGCGGCCGTCTTCGCCATCGCCGTCCCGATCCTGCTGGGCGCCCACCGCACTCTCGGGCTGGAGGCGCTCTGCGTGGTGGCCGGAGCCCTGGCGCTGGGGATCCACATCGGGCTCGTCCTGCGGTTTGGCGGCGCGATCAACTCGGACTGCCACCGCGGCAAGGAGTTCACCCCGGGAGCCGGCTATGCCATCAACGTGGGAGTCCTGTCGTTTCTGATCTTCGGCGAAGGCGAGCACCTCACTCACCACCTCTACCCGCAGCTGGCCCAGATCAGCCGGCGCTGGGACCTGGGGTGGCGGGTGATCCAGGCATTGCGGCTTCTCGGCCTCACCGATGTGATCGTGGAGCGTCGCCGGGTCCTCGCCAGCTGAATCGACTGGGATCGGGCTGGAATTCGACAGCGTGGCCTGACTGCGTGGGCCACCGATCGGCCAGCAGAAGAAGAGAAGGGGCGGAGGGCTTGCGGGACTCCGCTCGACTGGTCCTGCAACGGGGGCAGCTTCGTGGCGGGGACTGGATCGAGTACGCGCCGACCTTGGGTGACCGTCGGAGCTTGGAGCTTCCTGTCGAACTTCGTCGCGGATCGGGGGCACCGGGCCCGCGACGTGCTCGACTCGGCCTTGAGGGCTCTGGACGGCTTCCGTGTCACCAGCCTCGCCGGTCACCTGACCGGGATCGGGACTCAGTGATATGGAGAGCTCTTCGATCGCCAGCGCGGACGATCCCCGAGTGCAGGCGGCCGATCCTCAAGAGGCGCTGGGCTGCTTCTGGGAGTACGGTCGCCTGATCGTGCTTGGACGCTTATTGCATGGCGCGGAGACGAGGAGGGCCGTGAAGATCCTTCGGCCAGCTACGGGCGTAGGCGGCTGCGACGACCCCGACGAGCTGCTCGCAGCACTGGGGCGCCGACGCCAGGCAGTGGCGGCTACCCTCGATGCCCTCGTGGCGAAACAAGCACACGTCGAGGACCAGGGCGTGCTCAGAGCCGCCGGGCGAGCGGTGTTCCGCCGCGCCGAGCTGTTGCGCCGCGCCGAGCTCGCTTGGCACGAAGCCTGCCCCGCGGTGCTCGGCGACGCCGCCACAGGCGAGGCCGGGACCGGAGGGAGCAAGCGATGAGGAGCGAGCCGACCATGGCACGCCCGCCCGCCGGCGGGCAGCGCAATCTGTCGACGCACACTGGCCTCGCCATGGTTGTCGTAATGACCGGCGTCCTCATCACCGCCGTCGACACGACGATCGTCGTCTTGGCCCTCCCGGAGATCGAGCGGGGGCTGCACGTAGCGCTCTCCTCGGTCATCTGGGTCGTCATCGGCTACCTGCTCGTCATCACGCTCCTCGCCACCCAGGTCGGCCGGCTCGGGGACATGTTCGGCCGGGTGCGCATGTATGAGGCGGGTTTCTTGGTCTTCATCATCGGCTCCCTGCTGTGCGCGCTTGCCTGGAACGAGACTGCCATCATCGGCTTCCGGATCCTCCAAGGCATAGGCGGCGCATTCGTCACCGCCAACAGCGGGGCGATCATCGCCGATCTCTACCCGCCCGAGCGGCGCGGCCGTGCCTACGGCTACAACGCCGTCGGCTGGAGCCTCGGGGCGGTCCTCGGCATCGTGATGGGGGGCCTCATCGTCACCTACGTGTCATGGCGCTGGATCTTCTGGATCAACGTACCGATCGGCGCCGGGGCGCTGCTGCTTGCCACCAGGGTGCTGCACGATCGAGGCGCACGAGCCCGCCGCCACTTGGACCTTCTCGGCATGGTCACACTCGGCCTCGGGCTCTTCGGCGTGCTCTGGGCCATGACCACGCTCGCCACGTCGTCCTTCGACGCCTCGGTAGCCGGGTACCTGGTCGGCGGGGTGGTGCTCATCTGTGCCTTCGTCCTCGTCGAGCTGCACCAGGCCGAGCCGATGCTCGACCTCTCGCTCTTTCGGATCCCCACCCTCGCGCCGTCGTTGTTCGCCTCGTTGTTCCAGGGGCTCGCCAACTTCGCCGTGCTGTTCCTCGTCATCATGTACCTCCAAGGACCGCGCGGGCTCTCTCCCATCCACGCCTCGTTGCTCCTCGTGCCCGGATACGTCGTCGGCTCGGCCGTCGGCCCCTACGCCGGGCGCCTGGCGGACCGGCTCGGGCCCGTGCTGCCGGCGACCGTTGGGCTCGGCGTTCAGGTGGTCGCCCTGTTCATCTACGCGCACCTCTCGCTTCAAAGCGGGCTGTGGCTCGTCGTAGTGGCGAGCGTCGTGAACGGGGTCGGGGCGAGCGGGTTCTTCCCCGCCAACTCGGCGGCGGTGATGAAGGCCTCCCCGCCTGACGTGTTCGGGATCTCCTCTGGGATGCTGCGGACCTTCGCCAACATCGGCATGGTCTTCTCCTTCTCGGTGGCGATCCTCGTCGCCTCGCGCTCGATCTCCAAGCACCTCGCCTTCGCCATCTTCGTCGGCACGACGACCCTGCACGGCCGCCTGGCGGCCGCCTTCACGACTGGGCTGCACGCCGCCTTCTACGCGTCGATGGGCTTCATGGCCCTCGCCGCTGTACTCTCGGCGACGAGGGCTCGGCGTGCGCGGGCGGCGCCGCATCGAGGCCGAGCAGCGTCTGGTTGGCGAGGGCTGGTCGCTGTTCGACGGACACCACGTCCTGATGCGCCCCGGCCGGATGACCCCGCTCGAGCTGCAGCTCAGCGACTTCCGGGCGCTGCTGCGCTCCTACTCTCGCAGGGCGATCGCGAGGCCCGAGCTGTCGCCCGTTCTCCGGCACCTCCTGTAGCTGCTCACGATCGCAGCCGATCGACCGCCCCGTCACGTCGGCGCTCTTCGTGGCTCGCCGTCGAGCGGCGCTTCGCCGGGGTGGCGCAGCTCGTGTTGTCGTCGCTGACGCGCGATGGGCGGGCGCTCACCGAGACCACGCTCTGGCTGTGGGGTCTTCGGCTCTACGGACGCCGGCAGCTCGGTACATGGTGGGCCCAGGAGCAGTCCCACGCCCATCTCGACCGTCTGGCGTCGGTCTCGTGACGACAGATGGTCGAGGTGCCCTGCGGTTGACGGGTCCCCCGCACGGCGGCGAGGCGGGGGGGCCTGTGCGCGCCCCAGCTGGCCCCTCCTCGCCCTGGTTGCGCACGCTCGCCGTCGCAACGCTGGTCGCGACCTATGCGCTGCTGGCCCTGGGGAGCACGGTGCGGGTCACCAAGTCGGGCATGGGCTGCTCGACCGACTGGCCGTTCTGCTACGGCCAGGTCGGCCCGATCGACCACTTCCACACGCTCCTCGAACAGATGCACCGCTACCTGGCCACTGTCGTCAGCGTGGGAGTGCTCGCCGTCGCGCTCCAGGCCTGGCGCCTCCGACCCCACCGTGCCCTCCGGCCGGCGCTCTCCGCCGTGGCGATCGTGGCCGTCGAGATCGTGCTCGGCGCCGTTACCGTCGTGACCCACAACGCCCCCGTCACGGTGGCCCTCCACCTCGCCATAGGGCTCCTGCTGCTCGCAGCGACCACCGTCACGGCGGTGGCGAGCTGGGGCGCTTCCCGCCCTGCCGCACACGGGCCGCGTCGGCCGGCTCTGCTCGCCTGGTCAGCGCTGGTTGCGACGTTCGTGCTGCTCGTCTCGGGATCGATCGTGGTCGACGGCAACGCGAGCGCCGCCTGCCCGACCTGGCCGTGGTGCGTACCGCACCGAGGCGTCGGCGACCGGCTCGTCGCCATCGTCCTCGTCCATCGTGGGGTCGCGCTCGTCGCGGTAGGCCTGCTCGTCGCCCTCGCCGTTGGAGCGCTTCTCCGCCGCCAGGGCAGAGCACCAGGGGCCGTTGGGCTCGCCTGGTCCCTGCTCGGCCTGTGTGCCGCTGAGGTTGTCGCCGGGGCGGTCACCGCCGATCTCGCCGCCCCGCCCGCCGCCCAGGACGTCCATCTCGGGCTCGCGGCTGCGATCTGGGTCTGCGTCGTGGCGCTCGTCGCGGCCGTCTTGTACGCGGATGGTCGGGTGGAGGTCGCGCCCAGCCACCCGCGCGGGCGCGTCGGCGCACCCGCGGGTGAAGGGCCGGACGACGCTGCCAGTCGGGGTGTGGATCGCTCGGTGTCAACCGCGGGCGCGGGCTCAGGCTCAGGCCATCGGAGGCGGGAGGCCGGCTCACCGGGGCGACGCGGCGTCGTTTCGCCTGCGTGTCTGGCAGGAATGACGGTGGATCTGCGACGCGTGGGCCTTGCCTCGGTGATCGCGCTCCTTGTTCAGTTCGTCCTCGGCGTCGCCGCGAGTCTCTGGGTGACGATAGGCACGAAGGCACCGTGGTCTCACATCGGCAACGTCGCGCTCTTTGACATTCATGGCGTTATCGGCGTCGCGATCGCTTTGATGTCGTTCGTCGTGGTGGGTCGCGCCTTCGAGGGGGGCTCGAGGACAACCAAGACATGGGCGGCGGTGGCACTGTTCGGTGTAGTTGCCGCGCTCGGTTGCGGATTTGGGTTCGTCGAGAGCGGCGGCGCCTCGGGCTACTCGTTCGGAATGGCGCTCGGATGGGCGCTCGCTCTATTTGCGAACGTGTGTCTCGCGCTCGGTTGGTGACGCCCAAGGGCGGCCATCTCGCCGGGGCGAGAGCGATTCAAGAGCGGTGCGAACGCCAGCCCGGGGCGATCACGAACGTCACAGCGAGCGGGCCGGGCTTCTCAAGAACGCTGGATTGGTCCTAGCGCACGCGGGCGGCAGCGCCGGCGATGCCCGAGGCCGCGGGTCGCTCGGGGCGGGCGCGAAGAGTCCGAAGCCGGGCGGTTGATCGGGCCGTTCGGCCCTACCGGGTTGTGCGACCGAGACCCATGATGGGTCCCGAGATTTTCTCTAACAGGAGGCAAGTGATGCGACGCAAGGTGTTCGATGTCCTGGTCAGCGCCGGAGGCATCATCGTTGTGGCCGTGCTGGTGGTCGCAGGCGCGCTGTTGATGTGGGGCTACAGCTTCACTATCTCGAGCGTCCACAGCCAGCTCGCCCAGCAGCAGATCTTCTTCCCGGCCAAGGGCAGCGCCGAGCTCGCCAGCCCGAAGATCGGTCCGTACCTCGACCAGTACGCCGGCCAGCAGCTGCTCACTGGGCCAGAGGCCGAGGCGTGGGCTAACCACTTCATCGCCGTGCACCTGGGCGAGATGCCGTACGGGGGTGTGTACGCCAAGATCAGCACCGCAGCACAAGCGAACCCCGGCAACGCCGGACTCGCTGCTCTGGAGCAGACGTCCTTCCAGGGCACGACATTGCGGGGCCTGCTGCTGGAGGCGTACGCCTTCTACACCATGGGCCAGATTGCCCTCTACGCCGCGATCGCGGCGTTCGTCCTCGCCGGGTTGATGCTGCTCCTTGTCGGATTCGGCTTCTGGCACTCACGGCGCGTCTCTCATGAGGCGGAGATCCTGTTTCACCCGGCGACGGTGCAGGAGTCACCTACCGTCTGATCCACGCCTGTCATGGGTTCGAGGTGGTCGACTGTTGAATTGCTCAGAGATCGGGCCACGCGCCTGTTCGACAATCCCGTCCACGGAGGCAACAGCGGCGTCGAGAATGTGCCGTTCGGCCCTGTCGGCGCCCCCGAAAGGCGCGTTAGCTGGTGGGAGGAGAGTGAACGGAGCACAATGTCTTGAGCGCGCAGCCGTCTGGTCGGATTGACATGCAGGGTGAAGTGACGCCGGCGAAACCGGTGCGCAATCGCGAGTTGCTTGAGCACGCCGCCATGAACAAGGACACGGCGTTCACCGAGGATGAGCGGGCTGCCCTCGGGCTTCGGGGCCTGCTGCCGTGGCGGACGACGACGATGGAGGAACAGGTCGCCCTCGAGCTCGAGCATCTCCGCCACAAGGTTGATGATCTGGAGCAGTACATCGGTCTCGCCGCCCTGCAGAACCGAAACGAGACGCTCTTCTACCGCCTGCTCGTCGATCACCTCGAGGAGCTTGCCCCGATCATCTACACGCCGACGGTTGGCCGCGCCTGCAGGGAGTACAGCCATGTCGTGCGCCGGTCCCGAGGAGTGTGGATCACGCCGGACGACATCGACCGCATCCCGGAGCTGCTCCGCAACGCCGGTCAACCTGAGACCCGCCTCATCGTGGCCACGGACAACGAGCGCATCCTCGGGCTCGGCGACCAGGGGGCGGGCGGTATGGGCATCCCTATCGGGAAGCTCGCCCTGTACGTCGCCGGGGCTGGTCTTCACCCACGGCTGACGCTACCGGTCTCGCTGGACTGTGGGACGGACAACCACGAATTGCTACACGACCGCCTCTACCTGGGCTATCCCAAGGCCCGCCTCCGTGGCGACGCGTACGACGCCCTCATCGAGGCATTCGTCGGCGCGGTTTCCGAGGTGTTTCCCGACGCCCTGCTGCAGTGGGAGGACTTCAAGCAGCACAACGCCATTCGGTTGCTCGACCGCTACCGCCACCGGATCCCGTGCTTCAACGACGACATCCAGGGGACGGCAGCGGTGGTCTCCGCCGGCATCCTCGCCGCACTCCGGCGCAGCGGTGAGCAGCTGTCGGCACAGCGGCTGGTGCTCGTCGGCGCCGGTGCGGCCGGTATCGGCATCGCCAGGCTCCTCCAGTCCATCATGAGAGCCGAAGGTGCCACTGAAGAGGAAACCCATCGCGGGGTGATGATGCTCGATTCGCAAGGTCTCGTGTTCGAGGGTCGCGACGGCGTGCACGAAGACAAGCGTCCCTTCGCGCTGCCCACCGACGAGCTGAGCCGGTTCGGTTTCGAGCCCGGCGAGCGCTATGACCTCGAGACTGTCGTTCGCCACGTCGCCCCCACCGTCTTGCTGGGGACGAGCGGCAAGGCCGGCGCCTTCACGGAGACCGCCGTGCGAGAGATGGCTGCGCGTACGCCGAGACCCATCGTGCTGCCGCTGTCCAACCCGACAGCGAACTCCGAAGCCACGCCCACCGACGTGCTCGCGTGGACCGATGGCCGGGCACTCGTGGCGACAGGGAGCCCTTTCGACCCGGTCGACGTCGGCGGCCACACTCGACTCGTGGGACAGGCGAACAACGTCTTCGTGTTCCCGGGTGTCGGTCTCGGTGTGGTTGCCGGCCGAGCTCGGGAGGTGACCGACCGCATGTTCCTCGTGGCGGCCACGACGCTCGCGGGCCTGGTCCCGGAGGAGCGGATCGAGCAGGGAGCGATTTACCCGCGGCTCACCGACCTGCGGTCGATCTCGCGAGCGATCGCCATCGCCGTCGCCCGCCAGGGCCGGGACGAGGGAGTGGCGCCGATGGCGACTGACGCCGAGATCGAGGCCGCAGTCGATGCCTGTGTCTGGACGCCTCGCTACGAGTCTTTTGAGCCCACAGCCGGCGGCGGCCCCGGCGACTGACCCGGTCCGCCGGCGAATCACCTCACATTGGTCGACCGAGCGCGGTAGGCGTGGGACCTAGGGCTGGCCGACGTAGGTGACGGGGATGACCACGTCCTTCTCGCTACCGGGGCTCATCGGCAGCGGGACGAAGTAGACCTGCCCCGTGCCGGCGCAGGGGAGCACCTCGGAGGTCGGGATCTTCTTCGTGACGTATCGGTGGAAGATGACCGGGCCCCCGGCCGCCGCTCCGGCGCCCGGGGGCGGGGCGATGAAGAAGGCTCCGATCTCATGGCCGTGGGCGCCGGTGTTGCCAAAATCGCCGGTGATCGCCTCGGGTTGGAAGACTGTCACGGTCTGTCCCGCAATCGGATGGCCCGTCTCGCCGGGTTTCAATGGTCCGAAGCACGCCATCTGGATCTCGACCGGTGACTCGGCCCCGTTCTCACCGTTGACGAGGGCGCCGAAGACCTGGTTGGGGTGGATCCGCCCACCGCCTGGTGACTGGGCGCCGACGACCGCGGCTCCGGCGACCACCTGCACGGCAACCAGCGCTCCGAGCCCACTCAGGACTGCTGCGCGCCGGACTCGTCTCGTGCTCAGCATGGAAGCACCTCCTCATTCGTCGGGGACACTCGGCCTCGCGGCCTTTTACCTACAACGCGCCGCGAGCCGGAAAAGACGACGCGGTTCACGCGGGCGATGTCGAAGCACCGGACGTGGAGGGGACCAGCAGGCGGTAGTTAGCGACGACCGTCCCTTCGACGAACTGTGCCCGCTCGTGCGGTCGCCCGGTCAACATCACGCGGGTGATCCATTCCCGCGGCGTCGCCACGGGCGGCGCAGAGGGAGTGGCAGAGGGAGTGGCAGAGGGAGTGGCAGAGGGAGTGGCAGAGGGAGTGGCAGAGGGAGTGGCAGAGGTCGAGACCGGTGGGTTGGCGACGAATCGCACGAGGGCGAACGTCGCTGTGGCCACCGTCGTGGGGGGCGGGAGGAGCTGCCAAGTGCCCACGTCGTTCTTGCCCTTGAGCGGCTCCCAGCCACCCGCAGTCCATCCCAGTTGTTGCCACGTGCCTTTCGCCCAGATCTCGATGGCGCCACCGCTTGGCGTCCCGAAGATCGACGGGCCAGAACACTGGATCCACGTACCGACCAGGTCCCGTGCCAGGCCAGCGGGACTGGCTGACGTAGCCGGCGCAGACGGCTGGCCACAGCCGCCCGGCACGACCGCACTCTCTGGTGGAGGCGTGGTCGTGGGTGTGCTCACGGTCGTTGTCGGAGTGGTCGTCACCGTAGGCATCGTGGTGGCGGGCGTTGTCGTCGGCGGTGGGTTTCCTATGGTCGTCGTCGGAGCCTGCGTGCTGTTCGGAGTGCCGCTCGTCGAGGTCGGATCCGTCGAGGACGGGGAAGACAGGGAGGTTCGGGTCGTCTGGGTCGAGGCAACGCTCGAGCTCGTGGAAGAGGGTCCGATCGCCACGCGCCCGCCCGAGGGCCGGGTGAGGGGCAAGAACGCGCCGAACAACAACGAGGCGACCGCCGTGGCGGTAACGACGGCACCGGTCACTGCCGTCGCCACACGTCGCCTGCGCAGCCTTGCGGCGCGCCGGTACACCTGGCGCCGGAATGCCTCCGGGTCGCTCGGCCGGAGCGGCGGGTCAGTCAGGTGCAACCTGCGGCTCCTTGCGCTCGTTGAAGATCAGCCGGAGTGCCCGAAGGCCCCGCTGGAGGTGCGTCTTCACGCTGCTGACCGAGATTCCCATCGTTCCGGCGATCTCCGCTTCGCTGTAGTCGAGGTAGTAGCGCATGACGAGGGCGTCCCGCTGCCGCCCGGAGATGGTGAGCAGTGCACTGTCGAGATCGAGCCGGTCGTCGATGAGCATCGGCCTCTGATCCGCTCGGACGTTTATCAGCGGTGACCAGCGGTTGGCCTTCCGGAGGTGGCCGATCGCCAGGTTCGTGGAGACGGTGACCACCCAGCCGCGCAGGTTGGGGGAGTCGGCGAGAGTGCTCCAGCGCACGAGCGCGCGAGCGAGCACCTCGGCAGCGACGTTCTCCGCCTCCTGCCGGTCACCGAGGAGCCGCCACGCGGGCTTGATCGCCAGCGTGAACAGCTCGTCGAAACGACGCTCGAAGCTCTCAGACACTCCCGCGGCGTCCATGTCCCTTCTAACGCGCGACTGTCTCCTCAGGACGACAACGTTACGCAGAATCCTCGTCTTTGGGGAGAGATTGCTGCGGGACTGTCCTGAGAGGACCGCCGCGGGCCGGCAGGCGCCGCCAAGTCGGGAAGGTGGCCCTGTCTTATGCGCTGGCTCCCACGTTGTCGTACGAGACGGTGACGGTCGCTACTTTGGCGCCCTTACCGCCCGCCACCGGGGAGAAGACGACGAGACCCGTGCCGTCGCACGGCACAGGGGTGTTGGTGGGGAAGGGCAGTGGGTCGTTGTACGTGGTGAACAGGATTGTCGGGGCGGCCGACACCGGAGGCCCAACGGTGGCCGCGATGGCCCGACCGCTCGCGCCCGTGTAGCCGAAGTTGCGGGCGATCACGGGGAGCCACGTGACCGCGAGCGTCTGACCCGGGAGTGCGCGCCCCATCGTCGAGGGCCCCGGGCAGACGACTTTCACGGTGGCGTTTTCCATCATTCCGTTCACCTCGCCGGCGAACCACTGATGCGGGCCGACATGCGTCGGGCCGACTGACGATGCGAAGGCAGTGGTGCCCGACGTGAGGCTGACGGCGGTGAGAGCGAGCGCCAGCGCGACGAGGCCGCCGAGTCGGGAGAGGGTTCGGATCATGCTTCCTCCTTTGATGAGGAGCCGCCTGAGGCAGCTCGCAAGCCAGTGCGGAGGCGGAGCGGGAGCTGCCGTCCCCCACCTTGTTAACGCGCGAGCGATGGCATTGGCCGACGCGCTCCTCGAATATTTCGCCGAACGCGCGGCTCGGGGCAGTGGCGAAGCCGGAGATCTCGCGGACCGATGAAGACGGTCGAGTCCATGCAGCTGGCAAGGAGGTGGCGCAGCCGATACTGGACGTGATCCGGTGGGCTCGAGCTGACAGTCATCGCCGGTAGTCGGTTCCGGGCGAGGGGATCAGCCGGCCCGGCGGTGAGCGCCGCCGGCCGACTGATCCCTCTGTGTCAGACGTGTGCCAGATCCTGCTGCACGGCGCCCGTCACCGTTTCCGCACCCGGAGCCATCGTCGGAGCCTCAGGCTGAACCCTGCCTGAGAGCAAGCGGGACGCCCCGGTGCACAAGTTGTCGTAGTGTCAGCGGTACCGTCCACGGTGAGGTGCATTTCGCCCTTGCCGCGCTCGGACCGTCACGTCCTGAGGAGAAGCCGCCATGGCTGACAAGTCACCGAAGAAACCCAGCGCCAAGAAGCCCGGCAAGACCCTCAAAGAGAAACGGGCGGCCAAGAAGTCGAAGCACGATGGGACCATCGGCACCGGCCAGATGGATGCGCTCCGGGGCAAGGGCCGCTAGGAAGGTCGTTCGGCCCTGCCAGCGCCCGGGCGGCTGGCGTACCGTCGTCTCAGAGGTGGTCGAGATGACGACCACCGGATAGGCGTGGCAGTGGCCACGCCTGCCTGAGGGGAGGCAGCGACGGTGTCCCCGCGCGACGCAGGCGAAACGCCCTTCCCCGAACGGGGCGGTGCCGGGCCGGACGGCGAGCGCGTGCTCACCGAGGTGGCGTCCCTGCTCGCGGATCTCCACACCGGCAGCGGGCGGGTCGTGCATCTCGACACCGACCTCACCCACGAGCTTGGTCTGGACAGCCTCGCCGTCGTCGAGCTCCACGACCGTCTCGAGCACGCCTTCACCGTCAGGCTGCCGGCCGAGGTCTTGGCGACGGCGACCACACCTCGTGACTGGTTGCGAGGGATCCGGAAGGCGCGCGGAGAGATCGAGGATGCTCCCGTAAGCCCCTCCTCCGTCGCTCCCGGGACCCCGTCTGTGTCTCGAGCGCCGGGTGAGCCCTGGCCAGCCGAGGCCGAGACGCTGACCGAAGCGCTTGCCTGGCACGTACAGGCACATCCCAACCTGGTGACCCTCCGGGTCCTCGGGAGCGTTCCCGATGCTCCGGTTGCGGACGTCTCCTACGGAGCGCTCTCCGGCGAGGCGACCGTGGTCGCCGGCGGTCTGCTGACCGAGGGACTGGGCCGTGGTGAGCGCGTGGCCATCATGTTGCCGACCGGGCGGGACTATTTCACCGTCTTCCTCGGCGTGCTCCTCGCCGGCGGCGTGCCTGTCCCGATCTACCCGCCGGCGCGCCTCTCGGTGCTCGAGGAGCACCTCCGCCGTCAAGCCGGCCTGCTGGACAACGCCGGCGCGGCCGTGCTCGTGACCGTGCCAGAGGCAAACATCGCCGCCCGCTTGCTGAGGGCCCATGTCCCCTCGCTGCGCTCCGTTCAGACTGCGGAGTCACTCGGCGCAGTGGTTCGTCGCCCCGAGCCGCTTCCGGTCGCCGCCGGAGGCGACATCGCGCTCATCCAGTACACCTCGGGAAGCACCGGTGACCCCAAGGGCGTCGTGCTCACCCACGCCCAGCTGCTCGCCAATATCCGCGCCATGGGCCGGGCAGCGGACGTGAGCACCTCGGACATTCTCGTCTCCTGGCTGCCGCTCTACCACGACATGGGACTCATCGGCGCCTGGCATACGCCATTGTTCTTCGGTGTGCCGCTCGTTGTCATGTCCCCCCTCACGTTTCTCGCCCGCCCGGTCAGCTGGCTGGAGGCGATCTCGGAGTACTCGGGGACGCTGTCCGCAGCGCCGAACTTCGCGTACCAGAGCTGCGTCGACCGGATCGGCGACGCTGAGCTCGCCGGCTTGGATCTTTCGTCGTGGCGGATGACGTTCAACGGGTCGGAACGGGTCAGCGCCGCCACCGTCGAGCGCTTCGTGGCGCGCTTTGCGACCTGTGGGTTCCGGCGCGAGGCGATGTGCCCGGCCTACGGGCTGGCCGAGGTGGGCGTGGGTGTCGCCTTCACTCCGCTCGGGCATGGACCGCGCATCGACACGGTGGCAGGCGCCTTGCTCCAACGCTCGGGTCGGGCGATTGCGGTCGCACCCGGCGATCCCGAGGCGGTTCCCTTGGTCGGATGTGGCCTGCCGCTCCCTGGGTACGAGATCAGGGTCGTCGGTCCCGGGGGCGACGAGCTTCCTGAGCGCCGCGAGGGAGCCGTCGAGTGCCGGGGACCTTCGGCGACGGCTGGCTACTTTGCCAACGCGAACGCCAACCGGGAGCTGTGGCACCGGGGTTGGCTCAGCACCGGCGACCTCGGCTACGTCGCTGACGGCGAACTGTTCCTTACCGGTCGGGCCAAGGATCTCGTGATCCGAGGTGGGCGCAACCTTCACCCCGAAGAGCTCGAGCAGGCTGTCGAGGAGCTCGATGGCGTCTGCCGAGGCGGCGTCGCCGTCTTCGCCACCGCGGACTCGCAGCGCGGGACCGAGCGGCTCGTTGTCGTGGTGGAAACCGATCGAGAGGCGCCGGAGGAACGCGCCGCCCTCGAGGCACAGGTCGGGAGCAAGGCGGTCGACCTACTCGGTGCCGCGCCGGACGAGGTCGTGTTCACGGCCCCGGGGGCGATCGTCCGGACCCCGAGCGGGAAGATCCGCCGGGCGGCCACCCGCGACGCCCTCGAAGCTGGGGTGCTCGGCCGGCGTCCGATGCCGGTGGGTGTTCAGCTCATCCGCCTCGCCTGGTCGGGACTGGGGCCGACCGGCCGCCACGTGCGCACCGCAGTCTCCACATGGTGCTTCGCCGCATACCTCTGGGCGCTCGTGGTGCTCGTCGGCGTTCCGATCTGGCTGGCGATGCATCTCGTCCCGACCCGCCGGGCCAGGTGGATCCTCGCTCGGGCAGGCGGGCGCGCGCTGAGCACGCTGGCGGGTATCGGAGTGCGGCTCGAGGGAACGCTCCCGTCAGAAGGGTTGCCGGCGGTGGTCGTTGCCAACCACCCGAGCTTTGTGGACGGCTTGGTGATGCTGCTCATTTCGCCGGAACCTGTTGTGTTTGTTGCGAGCACCGACCTCGAGCACCAGCGGGTCGTCGGGAGCTTTCTCCGCCGCTTGGGCTGCGTGTTCGTCGAGCGTGGCCAGGCAGATCGAAGTTCCGAAGGGATCGAGCGACTGGCGAGCGCATTGCGCAGCGGTCGTCGCCTCGTGATCTTTCCCGAGGGTTCCATCACCCGAGCCGCAGGACTGCGGCCGTTCCACCTCGGCGCCTTTGTCGCCGCCACCACTGCCGGCTGCCCGGTCGTCCCGGTCGGCATCCACGGGACGCGAGACGTCGTGCGCCCCGGAAGCTACCTTCCACGCCGCGCCGAGGTGGCGGTCGTCGTCGGGTCGCCCCTGAGGCCCACCGGGTCGGGTTTCGCCGCAAGCGTCGAGCTTCGGGACTCTGCGCGGCACGCCATTGCGGGGCTCAGCAGGGAACCCGAGGTCATCTAACGGAACCCAGTCGCGGGAAGGCGGGGTCCGCCGCGATCGATCTGGGTGCCAGAACTGCCGGTGTACGCGCAGGCGATCTGCTCCGTCGGGGATGAGTGGCGTGACAGCCCGGGCGACCTGCTCGATGGCTCTGTCGACGGTGACGTGGCGCCGATCCGGCCCGATCGCCGTCCTCGCGCACGTGCGGACCCGGGGATGGCTCGTCAACCCGATCTGCCTCCACTTCGATGGCTGCCACCAACGAGGTGCCCTCGGTCCCCGAATAGGCGTCGGCACCCAGCCGGCGTGCGGCGCCGGCGCTGCGGATGGCATCACCGCCGAGTAGCACCGGGACGCCATCACCGCCGAGTAGCACCGGGACGCCCGGGACGGACGTGTGCATCGCAGCGATGGCCTCCGCGACTGCATCAAGAAGGCCGCAGGTCGTCGAGGCGATGGCAACTGCTTGCAGCCGGTCAGGGACCTTTGAAGGCGTGTACCTGCGTAGCTGAGGTGGCGAGCACCAGGCCGTCTCCGACGGACGGAGTCGGGAAGTCGGTCGCGCTGGCACCGATCGAGAGCCGCTGCTCGGACGCCCCAGTCTTCGGGCTGAGCGCGTAGAGCGTGCCGCCTGAGATGGTCCACAGGAACCCGCCAGCCAGGATCGGTGGCCCGCCTGCGCCGGTGGAGGTCTGCCAGAGCACTCTCATCGTCCCGGTCTTGGGGTACGTCGCGACCGCCATGAGGCCGTTCTCGCAAGGCAGGTACACCGTGTTTCCCGAGAACGCGATCCCGCCGCCCACATCGTTGCCGCAGATCCCGGTCACGTCGTCGAGCTGACCACCGATGCCGCCGAGAGAGGATGCCTTGAGCAGGTAGGCCGTCTGTGACTTGCCGGCCTGAACGACGAGACCATTCGGCAGCACCGCTGGGACCGACGAACCGAGGTCGTAGTCCTTGGCGTTGTCGCTGAACCAGTCCGACGGCGCGAAGTACTGCATCAGCTTCATCGATGGCGAGAGCTCGAGCACCGAATCGCTGTCGTCGTAGCGCCCGGAGGAGGATGTGATCGAGCCGTTGCCGGCTGCGACCCAGACGTCGCCACTGCTGTTCACGACCGGGGCACCGCCGCCCATCCAGATCGCGCCTTGGGTCTCACCCGATCCGGAGTCCACCTTGAAGAAACTGGCCGTCCCGCCAGTCTCGGGCACCGACTCCACCCAGCCGTGATAGGTGGAGCAGTCGCCGTAGTTGCCACCGAACCCGAAGACGACGTTGGTCCCATCCAGCGTGAGCGAAGCCCGTTGCAGGATCGCTTTGGTGCCGGCACCGACCGGGTCGGCGCTCTGGCTGAGCTCGACGGCGCCCGTAGTCGCGTTCAGCCCGTACAGCTCGTGACGTGCCTTGCCGCTCACCCATTCGTCGGCAACGGTGAAGATCTCCTTGTGGCCCGGGTCGATGACCGGTGTTGAGGTGATCCCCACCGTCGGGGAGATGTTGCCGCATGGTAGGACGTCCGACGGGACGGGCGTCGCCAGATGGCGAGACCACACGACGGCGCCTGTCGAGACCGAGAGGGCGTAGACGGTGTCATTCTCGGTGGCGACGTAAATGGTCTTGTTCCACACGAGCGGCTCACCGTAGAGGTCCCCGTCCAGCGCCGGCGATGTCCAGGCCACGCTGACGGGGGAGAGGTTCAACCCCGCCGGTCCTGCCCCGGAGCCGCCGATGTCGCGGTGGTACACGGTCCAGTCGGACGTGGTGCTGGCGCCGCCGGGTCCCGGCGAGATCGTGCTGCTGCTCGTGCTGTTCCCGCCGACAGCCGTGCTGCTCGGCGACGAGGCCCGCGTTACCGACGACGACGTTCGTTTGGCGGAAGCGCCGCCGGCTGAGCATGCGGTGACGAGCGCAATCATCGAGCCCCCGAGGACGAGTCGCACGCCGATCCGGCCCCGTCGCCAGGCTCGGCCGGATGGGGCAGTCCGGATCGCTTGCATGACAACATTGTGCCGCCGGAGGATGCTCACAACGGCCGTTCCTGCGTCTGTCCTCGAAGACCCTCGTGACCGGGAGCCGATGTCAAGCGCGGTGCCGGCGGGCGGCGTCAGCTCAGATCGAGCAGGTGTCGCCTTCGCAGGCGCCCTCGTCGCCGCTGGACACGATGGTGAGCGGGTGATCGGCGTCCCACGCCCGGATGAGGACCCGCAGGATCGTCTCCGGGTCTTGAGCGCCGGGGATGCCGAACCTGCCGCCGACGACGAAGAACGGGACGCCGGTCACGCCGAGCTCGGTTGCGTCACGCTCGTCGGCGCGAACGGCATCGGCGTAGCGATCGCTCGCCAGGACCTCGGCGGCCCCTTCGGGGTCGAGACCCACTGCGGCGGCGAGGCGTACGAGCGTCTCGGGGTCCCCGATCGCCTCACCCTCGGTGAAGCACGCGATGAGGAGCCGCTCTTTCAGTGCCCCCTGCACACCTTGGTCCTGTGCGAAGTGCAGCAGGCGGTGGGCGTCGAAGGTGTTCCCGTGCTGGGACTTGTCGAAGCGGAAGTCGAGACCGACTTCTGCGGCTGTGGCCGTCAGCTTGTCGTAGGTCTGCAACGCTTGCTCGCGGGTCATCCCGTACTTGGCGGCGAGGAGCGTCGCGCTGTCACCGGAGGAGACGCGAGGTGCACCGGGGTTGAGCTCGAACGAGCGCCAGATCACCTCAACCTCGTCGGCGTGCTCGAACTGGGCGAGGGCAGCCTCGAAGCGCCGCTTGCCGATCGCGCACCACGGGCAGACGACGTCCGAGAAGATCTCGACTTTCACCGTCACGACCCTATGCCGGAGGGGCCGGCTCGCCGGCACCAACGAGGGCCATCGGATTCGGCGTCGGCGTCGCGACTCTTCTCAGGGTGTTGCGGTCCCTGTGGTGGTACGGCTTGGCCCGATCCGGCAGCTCCAAGACCGTGTCCTCCTCGTACGACCAGGTGCCGTCATCGTTCACGGTGACGGTCATGCAGAAGCTGATCGTGCGAAACGTCCGCACGAGGAACGGGTTCGACACGATGCCGTAGGTCTCCGAACCGACCGAGGCCGTGACCTCGAACTCGCGAGCGGTCGGCTCGGCCTGCCCTGCCGCAAGGAGTACCTGAGCACGAGGGATGGCGAGGGTCAGGGTGACCGTGCGTGTCGCCGGCTCCCAGAGCCAATACCCCACCTGGTCGTGAAACGTCTCGAACTCGCCCGGCTTCACGATGTGCGTGTGGTAGCGGAGGCCGTAGAACAGCTGCGGACCGTTGGTCTGCCGGTCGATGGGCTGCAGCTCATAACGCTCGATGAACGCGTCGACCTCGGTGCCGCCGGCGACGGGGTGGTC
Organism: Acidimicrobiales bacterium; assembly: GCA_050010115.1. Taxonomy (GTDB): domain Bacteria; phylum Actinomycetota; class Acidimicrobiia; order Acidimicrobiales; family Bog-793; genus JAKACA01. Next base: position 41,101 of record JBEKLQ010000030.1, read on the forward strand.
GTCAACGCCTTTGATCCCTTCCCACACCCCGGCGAGCGGCGCCAACGGCCCGAGGTTCGCGAGCGTGTCGGGATCGGCCTCGGCCTCGCTGTAGATGTCTGTCCCGTAGATGCCGATCCAGTCGTTCACTGTCCCTGCCCCTTCTGTCGTTGCCAGCCCATGTATACCTGTCCGCGGCACCAGCCGTCAGTGCCGCCGATCTCGCGCGGGCCATCGCGGGTTTGTCCTTCGGCGCTCCGCCTCCACCACCCGCTGCTCCGGCCCGCCCCGGCCCGCCCCGGCCCTTGACCCGGTCGGGTCCGGTCGGCTGGCGTTCCCGCTAGACCTTCGTGTTGTCCCACAGCACCCGGGAGGTGGTCATGCCTGCTGTCACTGTCGACGACCTCGGTCGTCTGCCTCGGATCTCGACGCCGACCGCAACGGCGATCCAGCGGACGGTGAGGTCGGTGACGACGGCGCCAAGAGGTCTCGAAGGCGAAGGGTTCCCCGTGCGGCGTGCCTTCGCCGGCGTTGACCTGGCGGCGCTCGATCCGTTCGTGCATCTGGATCAGATTGGCGAGGTCAACTACGCCCCGGGCGAGCCGAAAGGGACGCCGTGGCACCCGCATCGTGGTTTCGAGACCGTGACGTACATGATGGACGGCGTCATCCAGCACTCCGACTCGACTGGGGGCGGCGGGGTGATCCAGAACGGTGGGACCCAGTGGATGACTGCGGGCAAGGGGATCTTGCACATCGAGACGCCACCGCACGATGTCGTTGCCGCAGGTGGCTGGTTCCACGGTTTGCAGCTGTGGGTCAACCTCCCGCGCGAGCAGAAGTGGGTCGACCCGCGTTATCAGGATCTGGAGGGCGGCGCCGTCACGCTGGTGTCCTCGACGGACGGGGGCGCGTTGCTCCGCGTCATCGCCGGTGAGGTCGACGGGCATCGAGGCCCGGGCTCGACGCACACGCCGATGGCCATGGTGCACGCCAGCTTGGCTCCTGGAGCCCAAGTAGTCGTCCCGTGGCCGTCGAGCTTCAATG
>JBEKLQ010000031.1:0-35678 GCA_050010115.1 Acidimicrobiales bacterium
GATCGGCTACCTCAACAGTTCCCGAGTCTTTTATGCCAAGGAAGGTTCGTTGGGGCGCTGTGGCTCGAGGAAGAGATGGGAGCTCAGGCGCCTTCGCTGGCGCCGACTGAGCGGCATGGCGTGAACGGCGCGTGCGCCCCGGCGCCGCGGCCGGGAGTGACCGGTCCTCGTTCACCACTCTTCAACTGAATTGGGTCGGCTGTTCACCGCTCAGTTACCGGGCGGATCGCCATACTCGAAACTCATGGCTGACTTACTTGCCGTGCTCGGCACGGTGCTCTTCATGGTGCTGATGCTTGGCCTCATCAAGGCGATGGAGCACGTATGACCTGGGTTCAGGCAGTGCTGCTGACCGTTTCGCTCCTCGTGTTCGTCTACCTCGGGGTGGCGATGTTCCGGGCTGAGTGGTTCTGATGGACTTCGCCTGGACTCTGGTCCTCCTCGGCGTCGGCCTCGCGATCGCTTGGCGATTCCTCGGCTCGTACATGGCGGCGGTGTACGACAACCGTGTTCACTTCCTCGGCTGGCTGGAACGTCCCACGTACCGCCTCGTCGGTCTCGACCCCGACCGAGAGCAGCCGTGGCAACGGTACGCAGGAGCGATGGTCGTGTACTCCGCCGTCGCCATCCTGGTGGTGTACGGGATGATCCGGTTGCAGGGCAGCCTGCCGCTCAACCCTCAGCACCTCGGCGCCGCCGGACCCGCCCTCACGTGGAACACGGCAGTGTCGTTCGTGACGAACACGAACTGGCAGAACTACTCCGGCGAGTCGACCATGACGTACCTCTCGCAGATGGGCGCTCTCGCTGTGCAGAATTTCGCCAGCGCGTCCGTCGGAATGGCCGTCGCCATCGCCCTCGTCCGTGGCTTCACCCGCAAGGGCTCCAAGACGATCGGCAACTTCTGGGTCGATCTGATCCGGGGCGTCTACTACATCCTGCTGCCGATCGCGCTCGTCTTCGCCGTCATCTTCATCGCTCAGGGCGCCATCGAGACCTTCGCAGGCCCGGTCTGCGTTCACAACGCCTTGAACGGCGCCCGCCAGTGCATCCCTCGCGGGCCGATGGGGTCCCAGGAAGTCATCAAGCAACTCGGGACCAACGGGGGTGGTTACACGAACGCCAACGGCGCGAGTCCCTTCGAGAACCCGACGGGGCTCACGAACTTCCTGTCGTTCTTCCTGATTCTCGTGATCCCCTTCTCGCTCACGTACACGTTCGGGAAGATGGTGGGAAGCATCCGCCAGGGCATTGCCTTGCTAGCGGCCATGCTGCTTCTGTTCGGAGTGTGGGTGGGCTTCACGGCCTTTGCGGAGTCGCACGACAATCCAGCCGTCGCGGCGGCCGGCGTGGTGCATCAACCCGGGGGCAACATGGAAGGGAAGGAAACCCGCTTCGGCGTCTCGCAGTCCGTCCTGTACGCCGTCGGCTCCACACAGACCTCGACGGGAAGCGTCGACGGTTCGAACGACTCCTATACGCCCATCGGAGGCATGGGGCTCCTCACCGGAATGATGCTCGGCGAGGTGACCCCGGGGGGCGTCGGCAGCGGGCTCTACACGATCTTGATCTACGCGCTCATCGCCGTCTTCATCGGCGGCCTCATGGTCGGGCGAACGCCCGAGTATCTCGGCAAGAAGATCCAGGCACGTGAGGTGAAGCTGGCGGCGCTCGGGGCGCTCGTGATGCCGATGACCGTGCTCATCCTGACGGCGATCGCCGTGTCGATCCACGCAGGTCGAGCCGGCCCCCTGAACGCCGGCCCGCACGCCTTCACCGAGATCCTCTACGCCCTGACGTCGCAGGCAAACAACAACGGATCCGCCTTCGCCGGCCTCAACGGCAACACGGCGTTCTACAACGTCGTCGGAGGCATCGACATGCTGCTCGGCCGCTTCGCCATCATGATCCCGACGCTCGCGTTGGCAGGCACGCTGGCCGAGAAGCACACGGTGCCCGCGTCTACGGGCACGTTCAAGACCGACAACCCGCTCTTCTCCGGCCTCGTCGTCGGCGTCATCATCATCATCGGAGCGCTCACCTTCTTTCCCGCCGTCGCGCTCGGCCCGATCGTCGAACAACTCAGCCACGGGAGATTCTTCTGATGCCGGCCGCCGGAAAAACCAAGGTGCGACCGAGCCCGGTCAACCAACCAAAGGGTGTCGCGCAGGCTCGCAGCCTGTTCGACGGCCGCATCCTGGGTCCAGCCGTCGTCGATTCGTTCAAGAAGCTGCATCCGGCAACCCAGATCAAGAACCCGGTCATGTTCGTCGTCCTCGTCGGCACGGTCGTCACCTTCGTCGAGTCGATCGCCCATCCAGGCGTGTTCGACTGGAGCATCACGGCGTGGTTGTTCCTGACGGTGATCTTCGCCAACTTCGCCGAGGCGGTCGCTGAGGGCCGCGGTAAGGCACAGGCCGACACCCTCCGCCGGATGCGCTCGGAGACCGAGGCCCGTCTCGTGAACGACGATGGCAGCGAGGTGCGCGTACCAGCCGCCTCGCTGCAAAAGGGCGACCTCGTCGTCTGCGAGGCGAACGACGTCATCCCCTCGGACGGCGAGATCATCGAAGGCGTCGCCTCCGTGGACGAGTCCGCCATCACGGGCGAGTCGGCGCCGGTCATCCGCGAGTCCGGGGGCGACCGCTCGGCAGTGACCGGGGGAACGAAGGTTCTCTCGGACCGCCTGGTCGTCAGGATCTCAGCCGACCCGGGCCATAGCTTCCTCGACCGCATGATCCAGCTCGTCGAGGGCGCTAACCGCCAGAAGACGCCGAACGAGATCGCCCTGACGATTCTCCTCGCCGCCCTCACGATCATCTTCCTGCCGGTCGTGGTCGCCCTCCAGCCGTTCGGCCACTACGCGGGGGCGAGCGTGTCGGTCGTCATCCTGATCGCTCTGCTTGTCTGCCTGATCCCGACCACGATCGGCGCTCTCCTGTCCGCCATCGGAATCGCCGGCATGGACCGCCTCGTCCAGCGAAACGTTCTCGCCATGAGCGGCCGGGCCGTCGAGGCGGCCGGAGACACCCAGACATTGCTCCTCGACAAGACGGGAACGATCACGCTCGGCAACCGCATGGCCTCTCAGTTCTTCCCGGTCGGCGTTCATGACGAGCGATCCGTGGCCGAGGCTGCCCAACTCGCCTCCCTCGCCGACGAGACACCCGAGGGCCGCTCGATCGTCGTGCTCGCGAAGGAACGCTTCGAGATCCGGGAGCGCGATCTCGGGGAGGAGCATTGTTTCATCCCGTTCTCAGCGGTCACCCGGATGTCGGGACTCGACGTCAACCACCGCCGCGTGCGCAAGGGGGCCGCCGATGCCGTGAAGCGCTGGGTGACCGAACAGGGAGGGTCGGTGCCCGAAGACCTCGACCGCTTGGTCGAGCGCATCTCGCGAGCCGGTTCCACGCCTCTCGTGGTCGCTGACGGTCCCGAGCTCCTCGGTGTCATCGAGTTGAAAGACGTCGTCAAGCAGGGCATCCGCGAGCGGTTCGAAGAGATGCGCTCCATGGGGATACGCACCGTCATGATCACCGGCGACAATCCGCTCACAGCCGCCGCCATCGCCCAAGAGGCCGGCGTTGACGACTACCTGGCCGAGGCGACGCCGGAGAACAAGTTGGCGTTCATCCGGCAGGAACAAGAAGGCGGCAAGCTCGTCGCCATGACCGGTGACGGCACGAACGACGCCCCGGCATTGGCGCAGGCTGACGTCGGGGTCGCCATGAACACGGGCACGACGGCCGCAAAGGAAGCCGGCAACATGGTCGACCTCGACTCCAACCCGACGAAGCTCCTCGACATCGTCGAGATTGGAAAGCAGCTGCTCATCACACGTGGGGCTCTGACAACCTTCTCGATCGCGAACGACGTCGCCAAGTACTTCGCGATCATCCCGGCTCTCTTCGTCGCGACGTACCCGCAGCTCAACAGCATCAACATCATGAAGCTCCATACGCCGACGAGCGCCGTGCTCTCCGCTGTCATCTTCAACGCCCTCGTGATCGTCGCCCTGATCCCCCTGGCCTTGAAGGGCGTCCGCTTCCGCCCGATGAACGCATCTCAAACCCTCCGGCGCAACGTCTGGATCTACGGCGTTGGTGGGCTCATCGTTCCCTTCATCTTCATCAAGTTGATCGACCTCTTTCTCACTGCCGTGGCGTGGTACTGATGCTCGTACATCTCCGTCGGGCGATCGTCGTCTCGATCGTGCTCTTCGTCGTCTGTGGCCTCGCCTACCCGGCGCTCGAGACCGGGATCGGCCAGCTCTTGCTCCGGAACCAGGCGAACGGCTCACTCGTCACCGCGAACAACGAGGTCGTCGGCTCGAGCCTTGCGGGCCAGCACTGGACCGGACCGAACTGGTTCCAGGGCCGCCCCGATCCCGACAATCCGATGGCGACAGGTTCCCAGAACTACGGACCGAGGTCGAAGCTGCTGCTGCACTTCTCTCGGTCTGAGCTCGTGCTGCTCCGCCATGAAGGCATCACGCCGACGAGCGATCTCGTGACCGGTTCAGCAAGCGGCATCGACCCCGACATCAGTCCGGCGGATGCTTACGCCCAGGTCTCTGCGGTGGCGGCAGCCGACCACCTGCCAGTGACGGCCGTGCGCCATCTCGTGGCGACTCATATGGCCGGCGCCGAGTTCGGGTTTTTCGGTGCCCCCTACGTCGATGTACTCGAGCTGAACATCGCGCTCAGCCAACTGAGGTGAACCCCCGAGAGCCCGCCGAGGAGTCCTGCTCGCCCGAGCGACCAGCAGCCAGGCGGATCGCAGACGTCACGGCGCGACAGCGCGTCTCGGTCTGCGGCACGATCCGCCAGGCGGAGGCCGTCACCATCGGTAGCAGCCCTGCGTACCGCTGCGTGCTCAGCGACGACACGGGGGAGCTCTGCGTGATCTTCCTCGGCCGCTCCGCCGTCACCGGCTTGCTCGTAGGCACTCGTTGTCATGTCGAAGGCATGATCGGGGTCCGTGACGGGCGGCTCGTGCTCTGGAATCCGCCGTACCGGTTGGCACCGCCAGGAGGCCCGGCAGCCGGCGGAACCACGGCGGCGGCGACCTAAGATTGGCGTCGCCCAAGGAAGAGCGATGAAGCGCAGCGCGGTCGGAACAGTTGCGGCACTAGCCAGCATGGCAGCGCTCACGAGCGCCATGTTTCCGCTGCGCAACCACTTGAGCATTGCCACGGCGGCGCTAATCCTGGTGGTCCCGGTCGTGATCGGCGTCGTCTGCGGTGGGTTCGTCGCCGGCGCAATCAGCGTGATCGCCGGCTTCCTCGTGTACGACTTCTTCTTCATCCCTCCGTATCTGACCCTGTGGGTCGGAGCTCCCCAAAATTGGGTGGCACTCGGCGTCTACGTGGTCGTGATGCTGCCGGTCGCCAAAGTCGTCGCCGGGATGAACGTGGCGAGGGCAAATGAGCGCCGGCAAGCCAAGGAGATCCGGCAGCTCTTCGAGCTCTCGGATCTCCTCGTCGAGGACAAGCCGCTCGACGCTCTCCTCACCGCCATCGTGACGACGCTGGCCGACGTCTTCGACTCGGATCGCGTGGCGCTCCTGCTGCCCCAACGCGGCCGCCTGGAGACGGTGGCCTCCGCCGGTGCGCCGCTGACCGAGGAAGAGCTCAGGGTCTTGCTCCCTGCGCCGGGGTCGCCGGCGAGGCTCGACCAACCGACTCTGGAGCGCGGCGGCCTCCTGGTACTGGCGCTCACCGCAGCGGGGCGCCCCGTCGGGCTGCTCGTCCTCTCCGGTGAGACCGCGCGCCGGCACGAACGCGAGCCGCTGATGGCGTTTGCCAACCAAGTCGCTCTGGCGGTCGAGCGCGCCCAGCTACGCGAGCAAGCCCTCGAGGCGAGACTGGCTGACGAGGTAGGACGGCTTGCCAAGACGCTCGTCGCCGCCGTCTCCCACGATCTGCGGGCACCGCTGGCGTCAATCAGGGCGTCGTCCTCGACGTTGTCCGACGCCGAGCTCGACATCAGCCCTGAGACGCGTCAGAGGCTGTCCAAGCTCATCGACGTCCAAGCTGAGCGTCTCGCCAAGCTCGTGCAGAGCCTGCTCGACATGAGCCGGATCCAGGCCGGGGTCCTCGAGCCTCGCCGGGCCATCACTTCGCTCGAGGAGCTCGTGACGGGTGTCGTGTCCGACGTGACGCCGGCGCTGCGCGCACACGAGCTCCGCATCGAGCTTCCCGAGGACCTGCCGCCGATCGACGTGGACGTCGTGCTCATCTCACGCGTGCTCTCGAACCTCCTCGAGAATGCGATTCGACACGGTCCTGCCAACAGCGAGATCACGATCGGTGCAGAGCTCACCGAAGACGACACGATCGAGCTCTCGGTCACCGACAGCGGGCCTGGTGTCAGTCCGGACCGGCGCAACGAGGTCTTCGGGTTGTTCGTGCGGAGAGATGGTGATGCCGGCGCAGGACTCGGCCTCGCGATCGCCAAGACGTTCGTCGAGTCTCACGGACAGCGCATCTGGGTCGAAGACGCCCCCGGCGGAGGAGCCAGATTCTGCGTCACGCTCCCCGTGGCAGCGTCGATGCCAGAGGAGGTGCGGGTTGCCCAAGATTCTCATCATTGACGACGATCCGGATCTCCTCGGCGTCTGCACGGTCGGCCTCGAGGCGCTCGGACACGTGGTGTCGATTGCGGAGACAGGCAAGCAGGGACTAGCGCAGGTGGCGATCCGGACGCCCGACATCGTCGTTCTCGATCTCGGTCTACCGGACCTCGATGGATTGGATGTCTGCAGGCAGGTCCGGCACTGGAGCGACGTACCGATCGTCGTGCTCTCGGCCGACGGCTCCGAGGACCGGAAGGTGGAGGCCCTGGACGATGGCGCCGACGACTACATGACCAAGCCGTTCAGCATGCGCGAGCTCGACGCCCGACTCCGCGTCGCTCTGCGCCACCACCGAGTCGACGACGAGTCTCCGGCCGAATTGGACGCCGGTCCCCTTCACCTCGATCTGGTACACCGAGAGGCGACGTTGCGTGGCGATCCTGTCGACCTCACGCCGAAGGAGTTCGACTTCCTCGTCTACTTGGCTCGCAACGTCGGCAAGGTCTGCACGAGGCGGATGATCCTGGAGAACGTCTGGGGCCCTGCCTATGGCAAGGAGCTCCATTACCTCAAGGTGTACGCGTACCGGATCAGGAGAAAGCTCGGGGACGAGAGCGGGAAGTTCCTGCAGAGCGACCCGTCGGTCGGCTACAGGCTTGCACCGCCCGAGGACTGATCGGCGGAGCGAAGCGCCACGGAACGGTGCGGTGCCGACAGCGTTCCTCGCTCGTCAGCTCCGCCCGCGGGTGTACCGTCGCGGCAGCACGACGACCAACCCTGACGTGCTGGGCCAGCCTCGGCGGGCTCGGGAGCGGTGCTCCGGACCCTGGTAGCGCGGCAGTCGCAGCGTCGACACCTGGAGAGCCCGATGGTCCGTGTCCGGTCCTCGCTACCGAGCGCCTCTGATCGCCATGCCATGGCTGGAGCCCTTCGCATCGGATCCACCGTGCCCGATCCCCGAGGACTGTGGCCCTCGTAATGCGCAGGTCAGGGGTTCGAGTCCCCTCTCGGGCTCCGATCGAACAAGTCCCCGTAAGATTCTTTGTGAACTGACTTTCGGTCCGACTCGTGAACTCCGTCGATGTCCCTCCGGTGACGCGGGTACCGGCACGGGGGAGGCATCAGCGTTCTCCCTGGTGAGAGGGTAACTTGTGAGCGCGCCGGCCTTTCTGTTCGGCGGGCGGGCTGCTGACCGGTTTCCTCGCTCAGGACGGGCTGTCAGGCGCTCCACCGTCGCCGAGTTCAGCTCGTGTGCCTGAGTCGGAAGCGGGTCCGGTGTCACCGGGTGCTCGGGTCCCGCTCGACGGCTCGGCCGGTAGCAAGCCCCGCAACCCGTTCAGCAACCCCCCTAGCTCCATCGGAACGACGATCTTCGTCGAGGGGGCCGTGCCGACATGCTTCAGCGTCTCAAGGTATTGAAGCTGCATTGTGTTCCGGTCGAGACCTCGTCCGACGACGAAGATCTTCTCCAACCCTGCCGCGAGTCCCTCGGCGCGGAGAATGGCGGACTGCCGCTCCCCTTCAGCCCCGAGGATCGCAGCCTGCTTGGTGCCCTCGGCCAGCGTGATGGCTGCCTGTTTCTGGCCCTGAGCCTCCGTGATCGCCGCCCGCCTCGTGCGCTCGGCCGACATCTGGCGCGTCATCGCCTCGAGGACGCCGGCAGGCGGGTTGACTTCGCGGACCTCCACCGTGGTTACCTTCACGCCCCAGCGTTCGGTGACCTCGTCGAGGCGGACGCGAAGCGAGGCGTTCATCTCCTCGCGCTTCGACAGCACGTCGTCGAGCGGCATGTCGCCGACAACACTGCGAAGCGTGGTCGCTGCGACGTTCTGTGCGGCGGCAGCGAAGTTCTGCACCTGGAGCACGGACATCGTTGGGTCGACGACTTTGTAGAAGATGATGAAGTCGATCGAGATCGAGGCGTTGTCCCGGGTGATAGCCGTCTGGTGAGGGATCTCGAGAAACTGCTCGCGAAGGTCGACCCATGCAGTCCTGTCGGTCACGGGGTTGATGAAGACGAGCCCGGGACCTCTGATTCCCGTGGCCCGACCAAGCCGGAACAGCAGGAACCGTTGGTACTCACGGACGATTTTCACCGAGAGCGCGAACATCATGAGAAGAAAGAGGACCACCACGCCGACGACGATGCCAACGATCATGTGTTTCGCTCCTCGCTCTCGCCCTTTTCAAGGCTGAACCTCCCGTCTGCGGACACCGCCTCGGCATCCTCGCCCCAGACTTCCAGGTGCACTCCAGCTGCTTGGAGGACCTGCACTCGAGTGCCCGCTCGCACGGTCCCGTTGACCGACACCGCAGACCACTGCTCGCCACGGACACGGACGATGCCCTCGGGCGCCAAATCGCTGACGGCTATACCCTCTGCGCCCTGCAAGGAACCAGGATTGTGCCCGGAGGTGCCACGCCTCGACAGGCCACTCCACGCCACGATGCCCACGGCCGCCGAGATAGCGAGATCAGCGCTGAGAAGCGCCCAAAGGACAGGCGCGGATCGCCCGTCGACAGCCATGAACACGAGCCAGGCTGCGGCGAGGACGCCGATCACACCAGCGACGACATGTGCATGCGGTCCAGAGTGGAAGCCGACCAGCGAGGCAAGAACTACCAGTCCGAGCAAGACTCCAGCGATCACCCACATGAACGCCTCCTCAGGACGGTTGCGCTTGCGCAATTATACCGGCGCGGTTCACCCGGGGACTTGGGCGAGGGCTAGTCCGACCTAGATGAGCGACGACCACGGCCGTTGTCCCGGCCAGGAATGTCCGAGAGAGCCGTATCGCCCCGAGGCCCGCGCCTGATCAGACGTTCCGAGCTGCCCTGGAGCGGATTCCGTGATGGGTGGCTCGGGCTCTGCGTCGGTGGGTTACGGGACCGTAGACCGTTGACTCCTATGGCAGTGAGGTGTCAGTCTCGTCGAGCGCCCGAGTGATTCAGACTTGCAGGGTGAGTCCGTCGTGGGCGGTGTCGAAGTCGAGTTGATCGCTTCGGGCGAGCATGTCGGCGGACAGGTGTGTCAGCACGATCCGTCGGCTCGTGAGCTCACACCTGTGGTCAGCGAGATCGGCGTGGCGGAGGTGGTAGGGAATGGTCTTGTCGAAGTAGTAGGCCTCCGCGATCAGCAGGTCCGCGCCAGCAGCGACCGTCACGAGATCGTCGGTCCACGCCGTGTCGCCGGTGTAGGCAACGATCTTGCCGCCGATGCTGAGACGCAAGGCGAGTGGCGGGGCACCGCTGGGGTGGTGGACTTCCCAGCTCGTGACCTTGATGCCGGCCACCGTTGTACTGGCGCCCGGTGCCAGCTCCACCATCTCGACGTCGAAGCGGCGGCGAACTTCGGTCGACCCGGGGAACATCGCCTCCATCATCTGATGGAGGCGGTCGGTGATACCGGGGGGGCCGGCGACGGTCAGCGGGCTGCGGCGACCGGCAAACTGGCCGTCGAGGATCAAGAACGGAAGTCCCCCGAAGTGGTCGCCGTGCAGGTGGGACACCAACACGGTGCCGATCTCGGTGGGATCGAGGTCGAGCCGCTTGAGGGCGCTGAGCGATGTTGCACCGCAGTCCAGGAGGACGGGTGGGCGGTCCTGCTCGCTCAAGTGGATGCACGCCTGGTACCGGCCGCCGCTACCGAAGGCGTCGCCGCAGCCGGCGAAGGTCACGGTGACGGTCGGTCCCACGGATGCGTTCATCGGGACCGATTCTGCCCCAGGGCGAGAACAACGACTAAATAAATAGGCGATTGAGCCCGCTGGACGTATCCGCCAGCCTCTTCGTGCACGCCGCTCGTTAGATACCCGCCAATTCGGGAGCAACCCGTCGTCCGGGCGCGACAATGGCATTCGTGCTGAGGCACGTTCGGGCGATCGTTGCGCTCCCAGGAACCGTGACCGTCTTCGTGCCAGCCGTCATCGTTGCCTGTGCCGGCGCGCGTTCGGCCCAAGATCTTCCTTCATGGGCGACGGTCGCGCTCGTGGCGATGGGGTGCGTGCTCCTCGGGATTGGGCTAGCGCTAATGACTTGGACGATCACTCTGTTCGCCCGTCTCGGCCGAGGCACGCTCGCGCCGTGGGACCCCCCTGGCACGCTGGTGGTCCGTGGACCGTACCGGCATGTCCGGAATCCGATGATCAGTGGCGTCACGATGGTCCTGCTGGCAGAGAGCCTGCTCTTCCGATCACTGCTCCTCCTGATCTGGTGTGCGGCGTTCGCCGCGCTCAACGCGATCTACATTCCTTTGTCCGAAGAACCCGGGCTCGCTGCGCGATTCGGCGGCGACTTCGACGTGTACCGGCGTCACGTTCGTCGCTGGCTGCCCCGACTACGTTCGTGGGGAGAGATGCCAGGGCCAGATGCGCCCTAGACGAACGCCGGGAGGCGTTCCTCAGCGTGTTTCACATCCCCGTTGCCATCCCGCCGTTGGCGGGGATGATTACGTGCGCGACAGTGGGTGATAGGAGTATGAGCAGTGCCAGCGCGAGGCAGGCGGCTCCCACGATGCGGGTGAAGATCGCGCCGTGGCGACCGAACTTCTCGGCAAGGATCACGACGGCGAGACCGACCATCGCCCAAACGCTCATGACGCCGAACGCGATGAACAGCACCATCAGCGCCCAGCAACAACCGAGGCAGTAGCCGGCGTGGTGCAGCGCGACCTTCACGTCGCGCACGCGACCTTTGACGTTGCCGAACTGCAGGAGCTGCGCCAGCGGCGAGCGGCAGTGGCGCAGGCAGAGCGTCTTCAGCGGAGTGAACTGATAGATGCTGGCCGCGACAAGGACTGTGACCGCGATCGTACGCATCGCCGCGTTTGAATCGCCGGCCACGTGGTCTACGACCCGCAGCGACGCGTAGGCCGGCAGCCCGGTCAGGGCCCACACCATTAGATAGCCAACGACGAACAGCGGGACGCGCGCCCATCTGTCTGAGCGGATCGTCTGGGCGTACAGCGAGGCGACGGGTGCGACGGCAGGGAGCATCATCGCCGTCATCATCAGAGCCCACATCGCCAGGAACGACAGCAAAGTCATTCCCATGGTGCCCACGCCGTTTCCGAGTTCGTGGGCCCGAGCGATCGCGGCAGCCCAGGCCAGCGCCGCGGCGGCGAGCAGAGTAGCAGTCGTTGGGGTTAGACGTAGGCGAAGCCGGTCGCCAGAGAGCGCCGTCGTGCTCATGCCGACCAGGCGTAAGGAGCGTTGAAGCCGCTGGTTCCGGTGCCGTCGAAGTGAATGCCAAAGGCATCGACGTGCGACTTGGTCGCGGGCGACACCGTCAGCGTCGTGTTGGCCGGATGGAACACGTTCGTGAGTCGCACCGGCTCGGGTAACCCGCCGGCGACGAAGTCGCGGACCTCGACGTCGATGAGGTCGCCGAAGCGGACCGAGAAGGTTCCCTCGGACTGCTCCCACTCAGTAGGTGCCTGTTCGATCCCCAACATCTCGCCGATCAGCGGGCCCAGCATCGCCGGCGGGCCACCCAGCTCACCGCCCAGCACGCGCCCAAGGGCGCCGGACTGCTCCGCGTCTGCCGCGGCATCGACCACGACGCCGAGACGCCAGCCGCCGTCGGCCATCACCGGCGGAGTGTCGAGCACGAGAGCGAAGCTGAGCCCGGACACGTCCACTCCGTCAACGTCACCGCGATCGATGTGGAACGCCAGCATCGCGAGGCATCGGTCGTGGGTCGCGGTCGCTGTCAGCCCCGACCAGGTGCAGGGGCAAACGGTGTCACAGGAGCAATTCTCGAAGTAGTTACCTTCCAAGTTCCAAGCCATCACGATGCTCCTTTGCCGTCGGTACGGTGTCAGGACATTGTCTAGCTGACCAAGCCCGATGGTGCACGGCGAGGTCGACGAACCGGATCAATCGGTCGGGCGAGCTCGAGCGCCGACTCTCTGGTCGGTCCTCTCCCATCCGCGCCTCGGCGGGCGCGAGGCGCCCTGCAGCTCGCGGCTGCGATACACGATGTATGGACGAAAGGCGTAGCCGAACGGCGCAGCAAGGACGTGTACGAGCCGCGTAAACGGCCACGCTCCGAGAAGCAGCATCGCGAGTAACGCGTGCAACTGGAAGCTCCACGGCGCCCCAGACATTTGCGCGGCGCTCGGATGGAGCGTCAGCACAGCGCGAAACCAAACGGCCACTGTGGCTCGGTAGTTATAGCCGCCTGCATGCCCGCCGAGCCCGAACAGGTTCACTCCGATCGTGTTCACGATTCCCAGAGCGATCACGGCGCCGAGCAGCGGATACATCGCCTTGTCGGCTATCGAGGTGACGCGAAGCACCGACGGGGTCATGCGCCGGCGGTAGATGAGCAGCACGAGACCGACCAGGGTGGCTACGCCGGCAACGGTGCCCAGGCTGACAGCCACCACGTGGTAGGTGTGCTCCGAGAGGCCGATGTCGCTCGTCCAGCTTTCGGGCACGAGGAGCCCCACCAGGTGTCCGGCGAGCACGCCGAGGATCCCGAAATGGAAGAGTGGGGAGGCCCAGGCGAGGATTCTCTTCTCGTAAAGCTCGGAGGATCGGCTCGTCCAACCGAACTTGTCGTACTTGTAGCGCCAGACGTGGCCCAGGACGAACGACGTGAGGCAGATGTACGGAAATACGATCCACAAGAACGTCCTCACAGCGCCTCCTGTCCCTCACACCGGGCAAGCCCGAGACCGGACGCCTCGCCGGGGACGAAGCCCCCGCAGGACTCATGCTTCCCGTAAGGCTCGAAGGCCTCGTGAGTCTCGATCCCCACGAGCTCGGACGGCGGGCCATCGTGAGCCAAGCGGACAGCGTTGGCGATCACTCCTGGCGCCGATCCGGGTAGTAGCGAGTCGACGGTTTGGACGACGCCGGCGTAGGGGGAGCCGAGTTCGTCGAGCGCAGCGAGCAGAAGGCGGATGCCAGCCCGGTGCTCCTGCATGAGCTCAACGGCCTGCGACTCTCCGCCGGTCGCGGCGAGCTCGAGCAGGGCGGGAAGGAAGTCCGGCAGTTCTCCTTGCGCAACCCGGAAGCCGGCCCGCCGGTAGGCCTCCTGGAGTCGCCACAGCGCGAGACCGCGGCGACGGGTGTCGCCGTTCAGGTAGTAGCTGAGGTACAGACAACAGCGGCGCTTGAGGTCGAACGTGGCCACGTAGAGCGCTTGTGAGTCCAGTAGTGGGCGGGACGAGAGATGCTCGCTCAAGTGTACAAACGGCTGGCGCAAGGCTGACGGTAGTTGGTCTGTCGTAGAGACGAACAGACCCAAGTCGTCGAGAAGAGCCCCGTCTGGGTACCGGAGTAGAGCCGAAGCGACGGCAAAGGAGACGCGTCGTTGCTCTGGGTGAGGGGCAGAGATCCTTATCTTCAAAGGGCCGAGGCTTGTCATGGTGCGTCCCGTCTCGACTCGGCGCTCTCGAGATCCGAGTAACGGTCGGCTTCTGCTCGCCGTCGAGCGAGGTGGAAGGTCTCGACCGCGACCGGCGTCACCGCTGCCTCCCCGACTCCTTGCCGACTCGGTTGTGGCGGTGAACGGAAGTCGACGCTGCACCCCGGAAGCTCGTCGAGGGCGCCGGCGAGCTCGACATGGGCCGTCGGGATCACATACCGGTCCTCGTACTTCGCGATGGCGAGGAGCCGGTACAACGACTCGACCTCTACGCCGGTCATGCCGACGGCCCCGGCGATCGCCGGATCCGTCTCTTCTCCGAGGTTGACTCGGCGCATGTGGGCGCGCATCGCGGCGAGGGTGCGGAGCACTCCTTTCACCGGTTGAGGATCGCCAGCGGTGAAGAGCTCGGCGAGGTACTCGACCGGGATCCTCAGAGCGTCGATGGCGGCGAAGAGGTTCTCCCTGTCCTCCCCGTCGAAACCCGTATCGCGAAGCGCCTCCACGACTGGTGACAAGGGCGGGATGTACCAGACCATTGGCATCGTCCGGTACTCCGGGTGCAGGGGGAGGGCGACGCGGTAGCGGCAGGCGAGCTCGTACACCGGGGAGCGGCGGGCCGCCTCCAGCCAGTCGTCGGGGACACCTCCAGCGCGGGCGGCGGCCGCCACTACGGGGTCGTGCGGATCGAGCAGGATCGAGCGTTGCGCTTCGAGGAGCTCGGCGGGCTGCTCGACCGAGGCGGCCTCGAGCACGGCGTCGGCGTCGTAGAGGAACAGCCCGATGTACCGAAGGCGCCCGACACAGGTCTCGGCGCAGACCGTGGGCTGGCCGGCTTCGATGCGCGGGTAGCAGAATGTGCACTTCTCCGCCTTGCCGGTGCGGTGGTTGAAATACACTTTCTTGTAGGGACATCCGGAGACGCACATCCGCCATCCGCGACAGCGGTCCTGGTCCACGAGCACGATGCCGTCCTCGACCCGCTTGTACATGGCACCCGAGGGGCAGCTGGCGACACACGACGGGTTGAGGCAGTGCTCGCAGATCCGAGGCAGGTGGAACATGAAGGCGCTCTCGTACTCGAGGCGGACCTTCCGCGAGAGCTTCTGCAGGATCGGGTCGCCTGGCGCGTGTTCGGTCGCCCCGCCGAGGTCGTCATCCCAGTTCGCCGACCACTCGATCTTCATGGGGCGACCGTCGATGAGCGAGATCGGCCTCGCCACGGGAATGTGCTCCTGTGCGGGCGCGCTGATCAGCGTGTCGTAGTCGTATGTCCACGGCTCGTAGTACTCGGCCAGCGACGGGAGCTTGGGGTTGGCGAAGATCCGCAGCATGCGGCTTGCCCGGCCGCCGGAACGCAGGCGGAGCCGCCCACGCCGGTCGCGCACCCAGCCCCCCTCCCAGCGGTCCTGATCCTCGTACGTGCGCGGGTAGCCGAGGCCGGGGCGGGTTTCTACGTTGTTGAACCACACGTACTCGACGCCGGAGCGGTTCGTCCACGCCTGCTTGCAAGTGACCGAGCAGGTGTGACAGCCGATGCACTTGTCGAGATTCATCACCATTCCCATCTGGGCCATGACGCGCATCAGTACTCGACCTCCTGGCTGCGCCGCCGGATGACGGTGATCTCGTCCCGCTGGTTCCCGGTCGGGCCGTAGTAGTTGAAGCCGTAGGAGAGCTGGCCGTAGGCACCGATGAGGTGGGATGGCTTGATCAGAAGGCGGGTCAGGCTGTTGTGGATGCCACCCCGACGGCCGCTCACCTCGCTCAGAGGCACGTCGATCGTGCGGTCCTTGGCGTGGTACATGTACACGGTTCCCTCCGGCATACGGTGGCTCACGATTGCCCGGGCGACGACGACGCCGTTGCGGTTGTACGACTCGATCCAGTCGTTGTCCCGCACACCGATCCGTTCGGCGTCCCGTGGGCTCATCCACATGTCCGGACCACCGCGCGACAGGCTGAGCATGAACAGGTTGTCCTGGTACTCGGAGTGGATGGACCACTTCGAGTGAGGCGTCAAGTACCGCACAGTTACCTCGAGCCGGCCGTCTTCGCCGAGTCTCGGATCGCCGAGAAGCCGCCACAGGTCGAGCGGCGGCCGGTAGGTTGGTAGCTGCTCGCCGAGCTCGGCCATCCAGTCGTGATCGAGGAAGAAGTGCTGGCGACCCGTCAGGGTGTGCCACGGCTTCAGCCGTTCGACGTTGATGGTGAAGGGCGAGTACCGGCGCCCGCCGTGCTCGCTGCCCGACCACTCGTGCGAGGTGATCACCGGCTGCGGGCGCGACTGTGTGTCGGCAAAAGTGATCCTCCGGCCCTCATGGTCGCTGGCGAGGTCGGCGAGCTGTTTGCCGACGCGGCGCTCGAGCTCGGTGAACCCGGCGGTGGCCACACGGCCGTTGGTGGTACCCGACAGGGCAAGTATCGCTTCGCAAGCCTGCTCGGCTTTCGCAAGGCTCGGCCGACCTTCCGCGAAGCCGCCGTGGACGACCCCGTTCGCCCGGCGGAGGTACTCGACTTCGGCTTCAGGCTTGAGGGTCACGCCCTTGACGCTGGTGCCGAGCCGCTCGACGTTCGGGCCGAGCGCGGTCATCATCTCGCCGATCGCTGCGTAGTCGCGCTCGACGATCGCGAAGGTGGGCATCGTTCGCCCCGGCACCGGATCGCACTCGCCCGCCGCCCAGTCGAGCACTCGTCCTCCCGGTTGCGCAGTCTCGCCGGGAGTGTCGTGCAAAAGCGGCATGGCCACGAGGTCGTGGCGGACTCCGAGGTGGATGGCAGCAAGGCGGCTGAACTCCTTGGACATCGCCACGAAGGCGTCGTAGTCCGAACGCGTCTCCCAGGGCGGGGCGATCGCGGCGTTGAAGGCGTGCACGAACGGGTGCATGTCGGTGCTCGAGAGGTCGTACTTCTCGTACCAGGTCGCCGCAGGCAGCAGGACATCGGAGAACAGACCCGTGCTCGTCATCCGGAAGTCGAGCGATACGAGCAGGTCGAGCTTGCCAACCGCTGCCTCGTCGTGCCAGACGACCTCGGCCGGACGCTTCTCCGGAGGCGTCTCCTCGGCCCGGATCGCCGCGTCGGCGCCGAGCAAGTGGCGCAGGAAGTACTCGTTGCCCTTGCCTGAGGAGCCGAGCAGGTTCGCCCGCCACACGGTGAGCACGCGGGGCCAGTTCTCCGGCGCGTCGGGGTCCGTGCAGGCGAAGCTCAACTTCCGGGCCTGAAGCTCTCTCACGACGTAAGCGCCGGGCTCTTCACCAGCCTGCCGAGCCGCCTCGGCCAGGTCGAGCGGGTTGCGGTCGAACGTGGGGTAGGACGGAGTCCAGCCGAGCCGCGTGGCCTGCACGATGCAATCGGCCAAGGCACGGTCCCGGAACAGGCCGCGGCCGAGCGGCGTGGCGAGCTCGTCTGCCCCGAATCCGTCGTAGCGCCACTGGTCGGTGGCCAAGTACCAGTACGACGTGCCGGCCATCTGCCGGGGCGGCCTCAGCCAATCCAGGCCGAAAGCGAGCTGTGCCCATCCGGTGAACGGCCGGCACTTCTCCTGGCCCACGTAGTGGGCCCAGCCGCCGCCGTTGACGCCTTGGCAGCCGGTGAGGACCACCAGCGCCAGGATCGCACGGTAGGTCTCGTCTGCGTGGAACCAATGGTTCGCGCCGGCGCCCAGTGCGATCATCGAGCGACCACCCGACCGCTCTGCGTTGTCGGCGAACTCGCGGGCGATGCGCTCGACGCTGGACGCCGGCACTGAGGTGATCGCTTCCTGCCAGGCGGGCGTATACGTCTCCGGGTCGTCGTAGCCGGAGGGCCACGTGCCGGGCAGTCCTGGGCGGGCCACGCCGTACTGGGCCAGGAGCAGGTCGAACACGGTGGTCACGAGTTGCCCGGCGACTCGGCGGGCCGGCACGCCCCTGCTGATCTCGCCTCCGCCCTCGCCCCCGACGTCGAAGCGCGGCAGGTCCACGGCCACTGCGATGCAGCCCTCGCCCGCCAGCGACAGCATCGGGTCGATGTCATCCAGGTCCAGGTTCCACAAACCTGCACCAGAAGCCGTGTGACGAAAGCCGAGCGAGCCGTTCGGCACTCGTGGCTGGCCGCTCACCCGGTCCAGCAGCACCGTCTTCCAGGCGGCTCCCTCGCCGGCATCACCCCCGTCACCTTCGTCCCGAGCCAGGTCCGCTGCCGTGAGGAAGCGATCCGGGAGGTAGCTCCCCGTCCCCGGGCGTTGGCGCAGGGTCACGAGGAAGGGCAGGTCGGTGAAGCGCTTCACGTACTCCTCGAAGCGGGGGACCGTGCGCTCCACGAAGAACTCGTTCAGCACGACGTGACCCATCGCCATGGCGAGGGCCCCGTCGGTCCCAGGGTGTGCCGCCAGCCACTCGTCGGCGAACTTGGTGTTGACGGCGTAGTCGGGACTGACGGCGATCACCTTCTGTCCGCGATAGCGGGCCTCCGTCATGAAGTGGGCGTCCGGAGTACGGGTGACCGGAATGTTCGAGCCCCACATGATGAGGTACGAGGCGTTCCACCAGTCGGCCGACTCCGGGACGTCCGTCTGGTCGCCGAACACCTGCGGGGAGGCGATCGGCAAGTCGGCATACCAGTCGTAGAACGAGATCATGGCGCCGCCGAGCAGGCTTGTGTAGCGGGCCCCGACCGCGTGGGACGCCATCGACATGGCGGGAATCGGGGAGAAGCCGGCGATCCGGTCCGGCCCCCACGTCTTGATCGTGTGCACCTGGGCCGCGGCGACCAGCTCCATGGCCTCGTCCCAGCTGGTCCGTACGAGGCCCCCCTTGCCGCGCGCTGCCTGGTACCGACCTCGGCGCTCCGGGTCGCTCATCAGCTCGGCCCACGCCAGGACGGGATCCCCGAGGCGTGCCCGGGCCTCGCGGTACATCTCGAGCAGCACGCCCCGCACGTAAGGGAAGCGGACCCTCGTCGGCGAGTACGTGTACCACGAGAAGGCGGCGCCCCTCGGGCAGCCGCGGGGCTCGTATTCGGGCGAGTTGGGACCCACGGAGGGGTAGTCGGTCTCCTGGGTCTCCCAAGTGATGATCCCGTCTTTCACGTAGACCTTCCACGAGCACGACCCGGTGCAGTTCACCCCGTGGGTGGACCGGACGATGCGATCGTGGGACCAGCGGTCCCGGTAGAACACGTCGGCATCTCGCCCGCCATCGTGGGTGATCGTGCGCAAATCGGCGCTGACCCGATCCGGCTGGAGGAGCCGGCGCGCTTTCAGGAGCGAGCCGACCAGGTCGCCGTCGATCCGGTCGCGGGTGGTGTCCTTCATGACTACTCCGATCGGCGCCGGCTACGGCGCGGGTTCTCGCCCAAGGCATCCTTGTGCGCCAGACGAACGACGCAGAGGAGGGGATCGTCCGCCACGAAGGAATCGAGGCCCTCCACGACGAGGGGCGTGTCCAAGCGCTCGAAGGTGGCTTTGAGCATGCCGAGATGGATTCCGCAGACCACTGAGCGGTTCTCCCTCGCCACTTCGGCGAACGGGCAGCGATGGAGCAGGATCCGATCGGGGTCCGCCGTCGGAACCGGCTCCGCTTCGAAGCCCAGATTGTCCAGGATCTCGGTGGCGACCCGGACGGCCTCGCCAGGTGACAGCGATCGCTGTGGCAATGGTCTCGCATCGAGGGCAGCTGCCCAACGGCGGCCGGCCCGTATCGCTTCGTTTCTGGCGTCGGCCACTCCGGTGAGCTGGTCTGCCAGCACTCGGGCGAGATCCTGGTAGCCGGCGTCCGTGGGCCGACGATCGGAGTCGCTCGCAGGCGGTCGTGCAGCCTCGTAGAGGACACGGGGCCGACCGGGGGTCGTTCGTTCCTCGAGGCGACGGGTGATCAGCCCGGCCGAAGCGAGCACGTCGAGATGCACCCTGGCGGTGTTGCGCTGAAGGCCGACGGCCTCGCCGGCTTCGGCGGCGTCGAGCGGCCTTCGGTGACGGCGGAGGACAGCGAGCAGGGCCTGGCGGCTCTCGCTGGCCAGAGCACGATGGACGACGGCCTTCCCGCTCCTGTTTGGCACTCGGTTATTATTACTCATCATTCTGAGGAAAACAAGGCTCCCGATCAAAATATCCTTGTAATATAAGGCCGCTGGCGCGTTACGAGGTTTACAATATTGCTTATTGTCATAATAAAAAGGTCTTTCGAGGAAGGATGGTCTCAGCCATGAGCATCGGCACGGACATCGGGGGAAGCACACGATCCTTGAGCCGCACTGCTGTGGCGATCCGCGATCTGCACCCGGGCTACTTCGCGTTCGTGATGGCGACGGGCATCATCTCGACTGCCACATTCACGCTTGGACCGTCATGGCTGTCGCGGGTCCTGCTGGTCGCGGCTTCAGCCGGGTTCGTGGTGCTGAGCGCGGCACTGATGGTGCGGTTGGTCCGCTTTCGCTCCAGCGTCGCCGCAGACATCAGGGCGCCGGAGCGGGTCTTCGGCTTCTTCACGATCGTCGCCGGCATCGACGTGCTCGGGGTGCGCCTCGGGGCGGCGGGTCATCCGATGGCCACGGCCGTCCTTGCTGCCTTGGCTGCTGCGGTCTGGCTCGTGCTGACCTATGGCGTGCCGGGCAGCCTGTTGCTGACGCGTCAGCACGACTCGGTCCTCGGCGGCGTCAACGGCAGCTGGCTCATCTGGGTCGTTGGCACGCAGTCCCTCTCCGTGGCGGCATCGGCACTGGTTCCCGCGTGGCCGTCGCAGTCGGGACTGCTGGCACCGGTCTCCGTCGCGCTGTGGGGCGTCGGGCTGGTGCTGTACCTCTTGCTCGTGACAATGATCATGCTGCGGTGGCTGACAGTGCCCATGACCCCGGCCACGCTCGGGCCTCCCTACTGGATTCTCATGGGAGCGACGGCGATCACCGTGCTGGCGGGCGCCCGGATCCTCAAGCTCTCGTCTGCGCTCCCGGTCGTGCAGGTGACCGCCGGAGTCGTAGAGGGGTTCTCGTTTGTCCTTTGGGCGTTCGGCACCTGGTGGGTCCCATTGCTGATCGTGCTCGGTCTGTGGCGCCACATTCGGCGGCACTGGCCGCTCACCTACGAGCCCACACTCTGGAGCGTGGTCTTCCCTCTCGGCATGTACAGCGTGGCCACGTCGTCGTTCGGCAAAGTGGCCCACCTCAGCTTCATGGCACCCATCAGCCGGTTCATGCTCTGGGTGGCCGTCGTCGCCTGGACCGCGGTTGCTGTCGCCTTCGTCGTTCAACTCGCCCGTCGATCGCATGACCAGGCATCTGGGGCGTCTGCGGCCTCGCACGTCGCGAGCTGACCGAGATGCCCACCGCTCGCCTCGACGAGCTGAAGAGAAAGGACACCACAATGATCAACCTCACAGTCGACCGGTCGCTCGCTGAGGTCGTGAACGCCGTCCCGGCGTCGGCCCGGGTGTTGGAATCTTTTGGTCTCGACTACTGCTGCGGCGGGCGCCGTCCTCTCGGCGATGCATGCTCGGAGGCCGGCGTCGACGCCGAGGTCGTGCTCGACGCGCTGGCGAACATCGAACCGGGAACGGAACCGGATTGGGCGTCGATGGGTCCTGCCGAACTCGTGGAGCATCTCGAGAGGACCCATCACGCCTACCTGCACACCGAGCTCGAACGGCTTGACGCGTTGGCTGAGAAGGTGGCGGACGTCCACGGAAGCCGGCATCCGGAGACCATCAAGGTGAGAGTCGTCTACACCGAGCTCCGTGCCGATCTCGAGCCGCACCTGTTGAAGGAGGAGCGGGTGCTCTTCCCCATGATCCGGGAGCTGGCCACGTCGTCAGTCGCGCCGACCTTTCATTGCGGATCGGTGCGGAACCCGATTTCGGTCATGATGCTCGAACACGACCGCGCCGGAGAGCTGCTCGAGACACTCCGCACCGTGACCACCGGTTATCAGACGCCGACCGACGGGTGCGCAAGCTATCGGGCGCTCTACGACGGGCTGGCCCAACTGGAAACCGACATGCATCTGCACGTCCACAAGGAGAACAACCTGCTGTTCCCGGCAGTCGTCGCGCTCGAAGAGCGATGGACGGACCCGGATCAATGAGCAGGTCGGCCGATCCGGGCGGTGACCCGCCGTGCTGGTCTCACGTGACCGTGTCACCCGGTCTGTGCGACCATGACGGCGAGGTCGTGGACGCGACTCTGCAGGTTGCCGGTCACGACATTAGGGTCCGTCTGGTGCAGACTCCTGGCCCTGCTCGCCGGCCCCTCCGTCGCGTGAACGTCTCGCTCGCCCGTGAAGGTCAGCGTCGTCGTCCGCGGGCTCAACGACGACGAGCTGATCGAGTTGCCACATTCGGTCGCGAGCGCGGCGCGCAGCCCCGCTTCATCGCGTTCATGCCGCTCGACGCGGACGGCACCCGGTCGATGGATCGAGTCGTCTGGCGCGATGAGATCGTGATGGCGATCGGCGCCGTCTATCCAACTTCATCCCGCCGAAGCGCTCCATGAGCCAGATCGGTGGCTGAATCGGCCATTTGTGGCGCGCAGATTCAACTTACGCCTGCAGTCAAGTCACCCTGACTGCAGGAGGAGACCTCCTTGAAAGTCCCGGCCGCTCCACGGGCTGACCGACACGACCGGTCCCGTCGTCGCTGGCTTGTCGCCGGGGTTCTCGCCGTCTGGGGTCCTGGCCTCGTGGTGATGCTCGCCGACAGCGACGCCGGAAGCTTGATCACGGCCGCTCAGTCCGGAGCCCGGTGGGGTTACCGGATGATCCTCCCGCAGCTTGTGCTCATTCCGGTCCTCTACGTCGTCCAGGAGATGACGGTCCGCCTCGGCATCCTCACCAACAAGGGTCATGGTGCCCTCATCCGGGACCGCTTCGGGCGGGGGTGGGCCTTGCTCTCGGCCGGGGCCCTCTTCGCATCGTGTGTCGGGGCCCTGCTCACCGAATTCGCAGGTGTCGCCGGCGTCGGCGAGCTCTTCGGCGTCCCTCGCACGCTGACTGTCCCTGTCGCCATGGCGTTCCTGATCGGGATCGCCATGACCGGCAGCTACCGGCGGGTCGAGCGGATCGGGGTCGCGCTCGGACTCGCGGAGCTGGTCTTCATCCCCGCCGTCGTGCTGGCGCATCCGAGCCTCCACGCCATCGGCCGAGGTCTGGAACACGTGCCCCTCGGGAACAGCTCGTACGTGCTGCTCCTCGCCGCCAACGTCGGGGCGGTGATCATGCCGTGGATGATCTTCTATCAGCAAGGTGCAGTGGTCGACAAAGGGCTGCGGCCTTGCGACATTCCCAGTGAGCGGCGGGACACCGCGTTCGGGGCGGTGCTTACCCAGCTGATCATGATCATGATGGTGCTCGCTTTTGCGACCACGGTCGGGCGCTCACATCCAGGGATAGCGCTTCACACCGTGAGTGACATGTCCGCGGCACTGCATCCCTTCATCGGAGGGATTGGCGCGAAAGTGCTCCTGGGAACAGCGTTGCTCGGTGCCGCCCTGGTCGCAGCTCTCGTCGCGTCCTTGGCCGGTGCCTGGGGGATCTCCGAGGTCTTCGGATGGACTCACACCCTCAACGAGCGCCCGGATCACAAGACCGCGAAGTTCTACATCACGTACTGCCTCGCCCACGTCCTCGGGGCGGCCGCCGTGCTCCTCAGCTGGAGTCTCGTCAACCTGGTCATCGATGTCGAAGTGATGAACGCGCTCCTCCTGCCGATCGTGCTCGGCCTCTTGTTGGCTCTCGAAGCGCGGGCGCTGCCGAGCGAACATCGAATGCACGGGGCCCGACGAGTAGTCGCGACCGGGCTCTGCCTGGCTGTGATGGGCTTCGGTCTCTACATGATGGTGGCGACGCTCAGGTTGGCCTAGCTGCCCGACACGGCTGAGCGAGGGCGGACAGATCGCTGCCGGTTCGAGCGGGTCCCTCGGGGGATTGTGCCGGGCCTTTCGGCCCTGGCGACGGCGGCCAAGACTGGCTTGAGTTAGAGGTTACGACGAGGCGATCAACGAGTGGATAGGTCGGCCGAGCGTCCCGTTCGTCCTCGAAGCCGACAACACAAGGAGGCGACACGGTGACCTTCTCGAGACGTGCCTTCCTCGGAGGAAGCGCAGCAGGTGTCGGGGGTCTCGTGCTTGCCGACCATCTGAACTTCTTCCAGCCGCTCCTCGGTGAGCCCGCCAGTGCCGCCGAGCCGGTCATCACCGGAAACGAGACCGTCCACCGGACGGGCCACTCGAACAACTGCGACGGGGCGTGCGGGCATCTCATCCACGTCGTCGACGGCCGCGTGACGGAGATCGGCCCTGCCCCCTGGGGCACGAAGACAGTCTCGGGCGCACCGGCACCCACGTTCCACCCCCGCATCTGCCTGAGAGGCCTGTCGCAGATCTCGAACACCTACAACCCTGACCGCATCAAGTACCCCTACAAGCGGGTAGGGCCGAGGGGCTCGGGCAAATGGCAGCGCATCAGCTGGGACGAGGCGACCTCGCTCATCGCCGAGAACTTCGCAGCGGCTCAGCAGAAGTACGGCAAGAAGTCGGTTTGGATCGCTCCCTACACCGGCTCCCTCGCCCTCATCGAGGGAGTCGTGGGCGCGGGGTTTCGCCTCGCCAGCGTCATCGGAGCCTCTGCCGGCGACTCCGAAGGTGACAACGAAGGCGACTCTGCCACGCCAGCGGGCTGGAACTACGTGCTCGTCGACCCGACGAACCCTGCGAACGGGGGCGGCTTTTTCACCGGGCACGAGTCAGTCGACTTCCTCAGCGCAAAGGCGATCGTCTTCTGGGCGAACAACGTCGCCGAGACGTCGATCCCCGACTGGCGGGTGATGTGCGACGCCAGGGACACCAACGGTACGCAGCTGATCTCGGTCGATCCTCGTTTCACCGTCACCTCCGCCGCCTGCGACGAGTGGCTGCCGATCCGGCCCGGTGCCGACACCGCCCTCATCGACGGCATCATCAACTACGTCCTGTCGAACGGCCTCTACGACGCTGACTACATCCGCCGCTACACCGTCGGCCCGTACCTCGTGGACCCGAGCACGAAGAAGTGGCTGCGGGCAAACGACGTCATCCCGGGTGCCAAGAACGACTACGTCATCTTCGACGAGTCGGACGGCAAGCTCAAGGCCGCCAGCGATCCGTCGGTCAGGCTCCCAGTTCTCTTCGGGACGCACACGGCCGGTCAGATGGAGGCGCCCACGGCCTTGCAGGCGCTCGCCGACATGGCCTCCAAGTACACGCCCGAGTACACATCGAAGCTGACCGACATCCCGGCATCCCAGGTGGTGGCGCTCGCCCGGACGTGGGGCACTGTCAAGCCGTTCGCCGTCCGGGTTGGCTTTGGCCTGTCCCACTGGTACCACGGCGACCTTCACATGCAGGCGCTGCTCACGCTGCAGGCGATCACCGGCAACCTGGGCGTGCACGGCGGCGGCGTGACGACCTTCGCCGGGGGACTGACGACGACGGCCTTCGACCTCGTCAACTGGTGGAACCCGACGGGCACGCCGTACCCGGTGCTCGAGCCGATGAACTTCTGCGACGCCGTGCTGAAGGACGACCCCTACCCGGTGCGCGCCGCCTGGTTCATGATCGACAACTTCGCCCAGCAGATGTCCGATCGCAATCAGGTCGTGAAGGCGATGAAGGCGCTGGACTTCTGCGTCGTCTCCGATTACATGCTCTCGGCGACCGCCGACATCGCCGATGTCGTCCTGCCTGCCTGCACGTACCTCGAGAAGACCGACCTGTTGTCGTCGAACAACTTCTACCTGCAGTACATGCCGAAGATCATCGACCCGCTCTTCGAGTCAAAGTCCGATCTCGATGCCATCGCCATGGTGGCCGACAAGATGGGGGTTGGGAAGTACTTCGACCAGTCGCCTGACGAGTACTTGCGCCAGATCATGCACCTCGGCCAGTCCGACGCCGACCCGACGGTGAAGGGGTTGACCTGGGAGCAGCTCACGTCCGAAGCGGTCCACCTCAACACCGACCCGATGCCCTATGTGCCGTTCTTCAACAAGCAGTTCCCGACCAAGAGCGGCAAGATCGAGTTCTACGTCGAGATGCTGGTCCCCTTCGGGCAGGAGCTGTGCGAGCACCAGGAGCCCATCGAAGCCTCACCGACGAACCCATTGTTCAAGACGTACCCCCTCGTCTTCCTTTCCACCCACACCAAGTTCCGCACGCACTCGCAGTACGTGAACCTGCCCTGGCTGAAGGAGATCAACAACGGCGGTCAAGGGTTCCTCGAGATCAACCCGAAGGACGCTGCGCCCCGGGGGATCGCCGATCAGGACGTCGTGCGGATCTTCAACGACCGCGGCCAGCTGAAGGTACGCGCTCGTCTCACCGAGTCCATGAAACCCGGCGTGGTCAACTGCTACCAGGGCGGGTGGGACACGATCCAGGTCAAGCACTACCTCGAGGGCCACCCGAACAACCTCACGCACCAGATCGCCAAGCCGGCACAGGCCCTCATCCCGAACTTCCCGTCGAATGCCGCCTACTACGACTGCCTCGTTCAAGTCGAGGCAGTGAAGGGGTGAACGTGATGGCATCCAAGAGGGATCCCCACACTCCGCACCACGTGATGGTCATCGACACGAACCGCTGTGTCGGCTGCTGGACGTGCGCCGTGGCGTGCAAGGAGATCAACAACGAACCGCTCGGTTTCTGGTGGAACCGCGTGCTCACGACGGCGCCGAACGAGTCGACGACCGCTGAGGCGCCGGCGAGCGAGAACATCGACGTGCCGTGGGGCGTCTTCCCGAACCTCGAGCTCGCCTACCTGCCGGTCGCCTGCCAACACTGCAACGACGCTCCCTGCGTAAAGGTCTGCCCGGTACAGGCGACCTTCCGCCGGGACGACGGCACCGTGCTCGTCGACTACGAGCGCTGCATCGGCTGCCGTTACTGCATGGCGGCCTGCCCCTACGGCGTCCGCATCTTCAACTGGGGCGACGCCGAGTACGCCCCCGGAGGGATCGTCGGCTACGGCAAGGACTACCGCTACGAGGGCCGACTCGTCTTCATGCCGGTGCGCCCGAAGGGCGTCGTCGAGAAGTGCACGTTCTGTGTCGAGCGGATCGATGTCGGCCAGGAGCCGTTCTGCGTCGAGGCCTGCCCGATCGGCGCCCGCATCTTCGGGGACCTGGCTGACCCCGACAGCGAGGTCAGCCAGCTCGTGAACGAGGCGGGCGCTGCGCAGCTCCACCCCGAGCTCGGCACGGATCCGAACGTCTACTACGTGCCCGTGCGCAAGCGCGTGGTACAAGAGAGCTGAGGGGTAAGCCATGGCTACGACCACTGCCCCGCTTCCGATCGCCGCCACGCACGTGCGGGGCGAGCGGCACGGTATCCGCCTGTGGTACGCGCTCCTCGCTGCCGCCGGCGCTTTCGGTCTCGCAGCGTGGATCTACGAACTCGAGACCGGCCTCGCCGCCACCGGCATGCGGGATGTCGTGTCGTGGGGGATGTACATCTTCACGTTCGCCTTCTTCATCGGCCTGTCCGCCGGTGGGCTCATCATGGCCTCGAGCGCCGAGGTCTTCGGGATCAAAGCCCTGAAGCCCCTCTCGCGGCTCGGGGTGCTCTCGGCGGCGGCGTGCGTGACGGTGGCCGCGCTCATGATCATCCCGGACCTCGGGCGTCCCGACCGGATTCTCAACATCTTCATCCACCCCAACTGGACCTCCCCACTCATCTGGGACATCCTGATCATCTCGATCTACTTCGTCTTCTCGCTGGTGGACCTCGCCGTTCTTCAGCGTCACGAGTCCGAGCCGAGCCGGCTTCGCCGGACGGTGCGGGTGCTCGCCTACGTGGGGCTCCCGACGGCGGTGCTACTGCACTCGGTGACTGCGTGGATCTTCGGCCTGCAGATCGCCCGGACATGGTGGAACACCTCGCTTATGGCGCCGCTGTTCGTCGCGTCGGCGATCCTGTCGGGCACGGCACTCGTGACGCTCCTCGCCCTTGCTGCCGAGCGCTGGGCCGGACTCGCGCTGCCGAGCGAGACGAGGCGCTGGCTGCGGGGCTTCATCACCGTCTCCCTCATCGTCGACCTGTTCTTCGTGGGCTGTGACTACGTCACGGTCCTGTGGGGCAACGTGCCGTCGGACCGATCGGCGCTCAACCTCGTGCTGCCGGGTGGGCCCTGGGCGTGGATCTTCTGGGTGGAGTGGATCCTGGGCGGAGTGATCCCGCTGGCGCTCCTGCTCGCGCCACGGCTGCGCCGGGTGCCGGGGTCTCTCGGCGTTGCGGCGTGCCTCACCGTCGTCGGTGTCTACGCCTTCCGCATCGAGCTCGTCGTCATCGGCTTCGTCAACCCGCTCACCCAGTATCCGCCGGGGAATGCCCTCGGCACGTACAACCCGGCCGCAACCTCGTTCCAGCTCGTCGGTCGGTACTCCCCGACTTGGGTCGAGTACGGGATCATCCTCGGCCTTGTCGCCCTCTTCGCAGCGATCGTGACGGTGGGCTACCACCGGCTGATCGGACCGCTGGCGCTTGGCGTCACGGACCAGGCGGAGCCGGCGACGGCACTTTCGATGTCCGGCCCGCCTGCCGATGATCCGACAGCGACGGTGGAAACGCCCACCGACAACGAGCACTGAGGCGGATCGGATGACAATCGACTCGGCGCCACTCAACGGCACGAAGAACGCCTCGATCGAGGGATCGGTCTCCGGGACTGCCATCGACGGCGGCACCGTGATCGCCGCCCTCGACCTGCTGGCGCACTGGTGGAGCCGACCAGTGGCCGACGAGCTCAGCACGTGGCTCGACGCAGTCGAGATCGAGGCGGACGTCCGTCGCCGGATCTCCGGCGATACCGAGGTCGCAACGACCCGGCTGTCGTTCGGCCTCGAGGATGCGCCCGTCCTGCTCGACGAGCACGAACGCCTCTTCGTCGGACCTGGGCACGTTCCGTGTCCTCCATACGAGTCGTTCTGGAGAGAGGATGTCCCTGTCGAAATGCGGCGAAGCCTGATGGGGCCCTGCACGGCCGATCTCCGTCGGCTCTATGGTGAGCTCGAGATCGAGGTGACGCCGGCGACCGGTGAGCTGCCCGATTACATCGCCGTGGAGTTCGAGGCGCTCGCCTACGCACTCTCGTTCGAAGAGACGTCCTCGGTGGCCAGGGCGCTCTTCTTCGATCATGTGAGACAGTGGCTGCCACGTCTGTGCCGAGCCGTCGTCCACGAAGCCGAGCATCCCTTCTACCGGGACCTCGGCGCACTGACCTTCGGCTGGCTCGGCTACATCCAGCGCTACTTCGAGACGGCCGCCGAGGTCCAGCCCGGGGCTCCCTGATGACGGCGGCTTCGCCGCCGTCCGAGAGTGCCTGCGCACGGGCGGGTGCCGGAGCGTGGCCATTGGCAGTAAAGGGATCGTCAGCCGTCGAGTCGCCGCCCGAAATCACGACCAGCTGGCGGCGCCCTGGAATGCCCAACACCGAGCAAACGGTGGTTCTCCTATGCTCCGACGTATCTGAGGTCGGGCCCAGCCCGATCTCCGCCGCCGCCATCGCCGCGGCGCTACGCAGGGGTGCGCCACAGGCGCGGATCTTCATCGTGGAGAACCTCTGCTCGGGGCCCGCCGCCGTCTCTGCAACCCTGCAAACCCTTGAGGCGCGTCGCGTCGCCATCGGCTGCCGGCAGGGGGCAACGAGACGGGAGGAGATCCTCGCCCACTTGCGTCGCGCACGCATCCACCCGTCGGGGGTCCAGCTCGTCGACCTGATGCCGGCCGAGCAGTCGGTTCCAGCCGTTGTTGGCGAACAGTCGATCGCCCGCATGCGAGCGGCGCTGGCACGGCTCTCTTGCGCCGACCTCGAGGGCCCGGTCAGCGAGCGCATGGCACCCGGCTCCGTGGAGGTCTCTCGCCGGAGCGCGTTCCGTCTCGGCAACGTCGCTCGCCGTCCGGTTGCCTGCTTCACCGAGGGTCGCTGCGACGGTGGCGGGTGCTGCCGGGCGTGCGTCGAGGCCTGTCCTCACGGGGCGCTACATCTCACCGGCGTCCGGCTGTCAGTCGACGGGGCGGCGTGCACAGGGTGCGGTGCCTGCCTCAGCGTATGCGGGTCGGGCGCCATCTCGCTGAACGGATCCTCGATCAGCGAGCTCGAGGCGGCTGCGAGCGTGCTCGTTGCAGAAGCGCGTCAGCTCGGCTCGTGCTCGGCTGGCGGGGTGGCGATCGTCTGTGCAAGAGCCGTGGCCGAGGTGCCCCTTGGAGGGAGTTGGCTTCCCCTCGAGGTGCCTTCGCTCGAGATGGTGTCTGCCGGCTGGCCGTTGCAGGTACTGAGCGCCGGCGTCGGCGTGAAACTCGTGGGATGCGACGATGATGCGTGCGCCAGCCGCGGACGCGAACTCTCCCGCTTCTGCGCCGACTTGGTCGACCACGCCGCTCCGGCGTGGCGTCCGCTGATCGGCCAGCCCGAGCGCTCGGAGCCTCTCTACCCCAGCCGCTCCGCAGGGATTCCGGCAGGGGCTCCTGCGTCGATCAAGCTTCGCGAACCCGAGGCGACCGCACGTGTCCTTTCTGCGCTCGTCTCGCTACCAAGTGACTACCTCACCCGGACAGAGAGATGGCGAATCGAGTCACCGGCGGCTTCGCTCGGCGAGATCACCATCGATGGTGGCGGGTGCTCTGCGTGCGGCTGTTGCACGCTCGCCTGTCCCACGGGTGCGCTGAAAGCGGCGCACCGGGAGGGAGTGCTGGCGTTCTCGGTTGACGCGTCGGCGTGCTCGGCCTGCGGGGCCTGCGTCTCGTCATGTCCTGAGGCCGTCGTGACGCTCCGGCGGGTCGTCGACTCCGTGAGCTTTGCTGAAGGTCGCCGTCGGATCGCCGAGGTCGGGGTCGGTGCTTGCTGCGAGTCTTGTGGCCGGCCACTCGCCAGTGGTCTTGCTGGCGGCGTCGTGGGGCTGCGCCTCGCTACGTCGCACCCTCAGATCGCCGCTCGGTTACGAGACGAGGGTCGGTGCACCGACTGCCTGCTGATGGCCAGACGGCCAGTGCGCACCAAGCCGACGGCGTAGGCGCGCTTGACCGTCATGTTGATCCGGGGGACGCTTGCATGAGCAGTCGGATGACGCCTGTGCTGGAAGGGAAGATGTGGACACCGCTGAGCTCGAGGCTGCGTACGGGGAGTTCCTCCAGGCTGCAGCCGACGCCGGCCCCGCTGCTCCTTCCGGTGACGGATGGGACGTGGACACCGTGCTCGCGCATGTAGCAGCCAGCAGCCGCATGCTCTCCGCTGCGACTGCCGAGCTGTTGTCGGGACGGATCCCGGTGGTCGACAACCGCCCGACTCAATCCCGGCAGTATCTCGATGCGATCGTGAGGAGTGCCGCCGGCCGTGGTGAACTTCTTGGCACGGTAAGGAGATCTGGGCAAGAACTCGTGATCCTCGTCTCCCAACTCGCAGAAGAACAGGCTGCCACGAGCGTGCCCACGATCATCGTCGATGGTGGGCGGATCCGGGTGGAGCGTCCGGTGCCGTACTCGAGGCTCCTCGAAGCGAGCCACATCCGCGAGCACCTCGAACAACTGCACGGTTTGGTGGAACACATGGGCGGTTGACACCTCCGGTCCGAGACCATTGCGGATCCGCCAGGTTCCACCGCCGGGCGTACCATGGAGCCAAGATGGGATCGAGAGGGGAATGGCCGTGACCGAGGAGTACCTGCCTGACGTCTACGTTCGCCTGCGATCACGCTTCCCCACGGTCGCCGGAGCCCTGGACACCCTTGGCGAAGCCACCGAGAGCGCCGGGCCGCTCGACGAGCGCACGCAGCGTCTCGTGAAGCTCGGCATCGCCATAGGCGCGGCGGCGGAGGGCGCGGTTCGTTCGGGCACGCGCCGCGCGTTGGCCGCCGGCGCCTCACCCGAGGAGATTCTGCAGGTCGCCGTCCTGGCGATCACCACGAGGGGGTTTCCGGCGGCGGTTGCCGCCTTCTCGTGGATCGACGAGGTGCTGTCCGCCGGCTCGAGTTCAAGATGATCGACTGCCGGTACCGATCATGGGACGATGAGCACGGCGTGCCGTGAGTCGTCCAAGAGGCGCTTTGGAACCGATCCGATGTGGATCAAGGGGTGTCTCGAACGACCGACCACGATGAGATCGGCAACGCACTCGTCGGCCAGGCGTTTCAGCTCGAGAGCGACGTCCCCTTCGCGGTAGAAGAAGGAGCCACCGACGTCTGCCCGCTCGAACTCTTCGTTCACGAGTTGCTCGAGCTGCTTCGCGTAGTCCTCGTAGTCCATCGGGAGGACGCCGACCCCAAAAGGGACAACTTGGTGAGAAACGAAGCATGCACTGAGGCGCGCCTGCTCTCGAACGGCGAGACCGATCGAGAAGGACAGCGCGTGAAGGCTCGGCTCCGAACCGTCGATTCCGACCACCACGCTCATGATGCCCATGGGGATGAACTTACTCTCGAGCTCTCAGAATCCGAAGGTTGGGGCCTGCTCGGCGAACATGGCTGCAGGTGCTGCAATGTTACACTCAACGCACGATGGCGCCCTCAGCACCCGTGTCTCCCGATGGAACGGACAGGGCACTCTTCAGCGAAACGCGTCCGAACCCGGCAGGCCCTGGTGGGCGACGCGATCGGAAGAAGCAGGCGACGCGCCGGGCGCTTCGCAACGCCGCCCTCGAGCTGGTGGCAGAACGGGGCTTCGCGCATGTCACGGTCGAGGACATCGCCGAGGCGGCGGACGTCTCCACGAGAACCTTCTTCAACTACTTCCCCTCCAAGGAGTCCGCCGTCATCGGTGCTGATCCGGAGCGCATCGAGGAGGTGCGGGCGAGCCTGCTCGCACGGCCGAGCGGGGAGTCGCCTCTCGAAGCCCTGCGCTCGGTGACAGTGGAGTACGCGGCCGCCATCGACGAGGAGTTCGATGATCTCGGAGAGGGCAGGGAGGCGTGGTTCCGCCGGTTCTGCATCGTTCGGGAGGATCCCGACCTGCTCGGCGCGTACGTCGGGCACACCACCGAAGTCGAGCGGAGCCTCGTTGAGGCCCTGGCGGAGCGTCTTGGGAAGGATCCCGCTCACGACCCCTATCCCGCGCTCGTGACGGTGACGGTCTTCGCCGCCGCGCGGGTCGCCGCCCTCTACTGGAGCGCGAACGGCGGCGTGGACTCGCTCGCCCGGCTCACCGGCGCTGCGATCGACAGCCTCGCCGGGGGGCTCGTCGAGGAAAAGACGTTCGCCGTCCTTCCTTGCCCAGCGGGAACACCAAGCGTGGGCACTTCCTGTCGCAACCCGAGGAGAGCCAGATGATCGACTCGTCGACCGAATTGACCGAGGCGCCCATTCCCAATCTGAGCCACCGCCGTGTGCTCGTCATCATCGGCGCCTTGATGTTGGGGATGCTGCTCGCCGCTCTCGACCAGACGATCGTCTCGACCGCGCTGCCGACGATCGTCGCCGATCTCCACGGGGCGTCGCACCTCTCGTGGATCGTCGTCGCTTATCTGCTGGCGGCGACGGTCTCGACGCCGCTGTGGGGAAAGCTGGGCGACCAATACGGGCGGAAGGTCTTCTTCCAGGCAGCCATCGTCATCTTCTTGTGCGGCTCAATCTGTTCTGGGCTCAGTCACAGCATGATCGAGCTCATCGCTTTCCGGGCCATCCAGGGTCTCGGCGCCGGTGGGCTGATGGTGGGCACGCAGGCGATCGTCGGGGACATCGTCTCTCCCCGCGAGCGCGGGCGCTACCAAGGTCTCTTCGGTGCTGTGTTCGGCGTGGCGAGCATCGCCGGTCCGCTGCTCGGAGGCGTGTTTGTCGAGCAGCTCTCCTGGCGCTGGATCTTCTACATCAACGTCCCGATCGGCGTTGTTGCGCTCGTGGTCGTGGCCAGCCGGGTTCCGGGCCACCTCCGCCGCGTCCACCACGTCATCGACTATCTCGGCACGACCGTCCTCATTCTCGCTGCGAGCTGCCTCGTGCTCTTCACGAGCCTCGGTGGCACGACGTATCGATGGGGCTCGGCGCTGATCATCGCCCTCGGTGTCGCCGGCGCGGTGCTCGTCGGGATCTTCGCCGTCGTGGAGCGGCGTGCCACCGAGCCGGTGCTGCCGCTTCACCTCTTTTCCAACCGCGCGTTCTCGGTCGCGAGCGTCGTCGGCTTCATCGTCGGCTTTGCGATGTTCGGCGCGATCACCTATCTGCCGGCGTTCTTCCAGATCGTGCGGGGGGAGTCACCAACGATTTCCGGGCTCCAGCTGTTGCCCCTCATGGCGGGGATGCTGATCGTCTCTATCGGATCCGGACAGATCATTAGTCGCACCGGCCGCTACCGGGTCTTTCCGATCATCGGAACCGCGCTCATCACCGTCGGGCTCTTGCTCCTGTCGCGGATGGGGATC
Organism: Acidimicrobiales bacterium; assembly: GCA_050010115.1. Classification (GTDB taxonomy): domain Bacteria; phylum Actinomycetota; class Acidimicrobiia; order Acidimicrobiales; family Bog-793; genus JAKACA01. The sequence goes on from JBEKLQ010000031.1 coordinate 34,295, forward strand.
GGGACGAGCTCGGTCGCCCAGGCGATCTTCATGCTCGTGCTCGGCATGGGGCTCGGCGCCGTGATGCAGGTGCTCGTGCTCATCGTCCAGAACGCGGTCCCGTACTCCGAGCTGGGGGTCGCCACCTCGGGGGCGACGTTCTTCCGGTCCATCGGGGGGTCATTCGGCGCGGCGATCTTCGGTGCCATCTTCTCGAACGTGCTCGTCGGCAACCTGGTGAGGCACCTCCACGGTGCCAAGCTGCCGATCGGACTGACGACCTCGAGCATCACGCCGGCCAGCCTCGACACGCTCTCCGCGGCGGCTCGTCACGGTCTCATCGCCGCCTATGCCCAGTCGATCCAAACCGTGTTCGTCATCGCAGCACCGATCGGCCTCATCGCGTTCCTCGCGGCGTGGCTGATCCCTCATGTCGATCTCCGAAGGGGGGTTGGTTCAGCTCCGGCCACCTCGATCGATGCCCCGACTGCGGCACCCGATCCGGAGCATGGATTGCTTGCGCCATCGACGGCGAGTCGAGCTACACCGACCAACCTCGCCTGAACGGCCCCACTGGTACTGGACGAGGATGACCGATCCGGAGCGGTGGAGTATCGAGCTGGCGTCGAGTCTCGAGTCACTCGAGGAACCGTGGAAGGAGCTCGCGGCGGCAAGCGGCAACGTGTTTCTCATCCCGGCGAAGTGAACGGGCGGCAGTCGCTCGCTTCGTACTCGAGACGGTCGTGAAGTCGGCGCCCAGCGAGACGGTCACGCTCTGGTCGACTGTGCAAGGAAGGCAAGAGGAAGCTCGGGAGGACGACAGCTCCGTCGCTCGCTCAGCAGTGGCGGGACTTCCCGCTGCTGCTTCGGGCACGCCGCTCGCCCGACGCGTTGCCAGCCCACACGATCGAGCGGCCATCGCAGCGGTCATCGGTCGAGCCGTGGGCGGCCAAGACGACGAGGACTTTTGGGAGTCGCTGGGCCCGCTCCGCGCTCGACTGGCCGATGTCGGCCGGCGGCTCGGGGTGTGGCTCGCTGCGGTGACTCCCGGCGGGGGTGGCTGAGCTCCGGTAGCTCAGCTGGGCGCCAACGACACTGCCCGGACGCCGGTCTCCTCCTTGACCGGCGACGCACTGAGCGTTCCCGCCCGGGCGTAGAAGACCCCGGAGGTGCTGAGCGATCCGACGAGCGGGCCGTTCGTGCCGTCGTCGGCCAGCGCGATCGCCTGGTTCCCCGTCCCCTGCTCGACCCACGGCGCCCGGAGCCCTCCCTCCTTGGCGTAGAAACCACCGGAAATGGCGAGGTACCCGATCAGCGGGCCGTTCGTGCCCTCGGTTGCGAGCGCGATCGCTTTAGCGCCGGTCTCTTCCTCGACCCACGGCGCCCGGAGCCCTCCCTCCTTGGC
>JBEKLQ010000032.1:0-35262 GCA_050010115.1 Acidimicrobiales bacterium
GACATCCCTACCCGTCGGGCGACGCTCGCCGGGAGACGTTCGGGTCCCCGACCAGGAAGAATCGCCAGGGCTCCCCTGCCGTCGCCAACCCTGGAGCGAGCCCGATGCGGGGCCCCGACCCGATCGCAGCCGCGCGCACCGAGCCGTCCCCGCTCAGCCTCACCGGACCGGACCCCGAGAGCAAGTCGAGGCCGTCGAACGAGTGGTCGATGCCCAGCGCCTGGCACAGCTTCCCCGGGCCCGAGCACAGGTCCCGCTCGGACTTGGCTCGCAGGCGCCGGCGGCTCATCTCCTCCAACCCGGCCAGCGGCGCCAGCGCCCGCACGAGCACGGCGCCGGCGACACCTTCGGGCTGGCAGACCACGTTGCAGCAGTAGTGCATCCCATAGCTGAAGTAGACGTAGAGATGCCCCGGCGGCCCGAACATCGTGGCATTGCGCTTGCTACGGCCTCTGAAGGCGTGCGAGGCGGGATCCTCTCCACCTCGGTACGCCTCGACCTCAGCGATCCGACCGGACGTACCGCCGACGCTGAGGATCTTGCCGAGGAGCAACGGCGCGACCACGACGGGGTCTCCCGCCAGCAATTCCCTCAGCGACGGCACCGGCGCCTCTCAGCACGACTCAGCGCCGCTCGCTCCCACACACGACGCCTAGGCGCGGCGCCAAGCTCCCACCCGTTCGGCGTCCTCCCGGATCCGAGCGCCGAAACGATCGAGCTGGATCGCCACCGACTCCGGCCCCGCTCCGCCAGGGGTGCGGCGGCGGCGCAGCGCCACGACCGGCTCGAGCAATGCCAGGGCGTCGGGCTCGAAGGCGGGGTGCGACGCGATGAGCTCGGCCATCGGGACGTGCCGTTCGACGGACTCCCGTACGAGCGCTCCGACGACGCCGTGAGCGTCCCGGAAGGGCATGCCGTGAGCGACGAGCCACTCCGCCAGCTCGACCGCCGCCATCGACGACCCGTCGGCCGCCGCCTGCATGGCCTCGGTGTCGAACACCACCGTCGCCAGCAGGCCCTCGACGGCAACCAGCGCCAAGCTGACCTGGTCGGACGCGTCAAAGAACGGCTCCTTGTCCTCCTGCAGATCCCGGTTGTACGCGAGCGGAAGGCCCTTCAGCGTCGTCAAGAAACCCACCAGGTGTCCCACCAGCCGTCCCGCCTTCCCACGGGCGAGCTCGGCAACATCGGGGTTCTTCTTTTGCGGCAGCATCGAGCTGCCCGTCGCCCAGGCGTCGTCCAGCCGGATGAACCCGAACTCCTCGGTCGCGAAGATCACCAGCTCCTCGCCGATGCTGGAGAGGTGGACGCCGATCATGGCAAGGTCGAACAGCGCCTCGGCAAGGAAGTCACGGTCGCTGACCGCGTCGAGCGAGTTCTCGAACCTCCCGGAGAAACCGAGCTCCGCCGCCACCAGATCCGGGTCCAACGGCAGCGAGCTGCCGGCCAGCGCAGCAGCGCCGAGCGGCGACACGTTCATCCGCTGGAGCGTCGCCAGAATGCGATCGACGTCACGCGACAGCTGCCAACCGTGAGCCAGCAGCTGGTGCGCCAGCAGGATCGGCTGGGCTCGCTGCATATGCGTGTAGCCCGGCAGGTAGGCCTGACCGGCGTCCTCGGCCCGGTGCTGGAGCGTCCGCTGCAGCTCCAAGATGAGGCCGGCGACGCTGGCGAGCTCGTGTCGGACGTAAAGCCGCAACGCCGTGGCCACCTGGTCGTTCCGGCTGCGACCTGTGTGCAGCTTGGCACCGGTGTCATCGGCGAGCTCGCGTACCCGCCGCTCGATCGCCGTGTGGATGTCCTCGTCGCCCGGCTGGAATTCGAACACGCCGGCGGAGAGCTCGTCGCCGGTCCGCTGCAGCGCCTCGAGGAGGACCGTCAGCTCGTTCTCGTCGATGATCCCGGCCCTCTCGAGGCCTTTGACATGGGCCATCGAGCCTTCGATGTCGCTCGGCGCAAGGCGCCGGTCGAACGACAGGCTGGCGGTGAACGCCATCATGTCCTCGGCCGGCGGCACACCCATTCTCGGCGCCCAGAGCGTCATCGTGACGGGACCTTACAGGCCGGCGATGTCGGCCAGGTGGTCGGCTAGGGCCGCTCCGCCTGTCTCGGCGACGGCGATGACAACGACGGTGTCATCGCCTGCCACAGTGCCGAGAACGCCGTCGACACCCGTGCGGTCCAGGGCAGACGCCACGACGTGCGCCGATCCCGGCGGCGTGCGCAGCACGACGAGGTTGCCCGAGGAAGCGATGTCGACGACCCATTCGCCGAGCACGCGGCGAAGGTGCTCGCCCGGTACGACGTGGTTCTTCGGCAACTCGGGGAGGGCGTACACGGGGCGCTCACTGCCCAGCACGCGAACCTTCACCGCACCAACCTCCTCGAGATCACGCGACACCGTCGCTTGAGTAGCATCAATTCCTTCAGCCGCCAGCAGATCCGTCAGCTGGTCCTGGCTGGTCACCGAGTGGTCGGACAGCAGCTGGGCGATCACATGGTGCCGCCGTGCTTTCGACGCCCGGTTGGAGGCCCCCGCCCCCTCGGTCATGCCGAGACCTCCAGCTCGTCGGATCCCCCGTGCCCGGTGCGATGAGCGGCCGAGGCGAGGAATGCGAACACGCCCCGGGCAGAGTGCATACGGTTCGTCGCCTGTTGCCAGACTGCGCTCTGCGGGCCAGAAAGCACGCCGTCGGAGATCTCCTCGCCCCGGTGGGCGGGGAGACAGTGCAAGACGATCGCGTTCGCCGGCGCCTTGGCGAGGAGCGCCTCGTCGACGCTGTAGCCGGCGAAGGCCCGGCGACGAGCCCACAGCTCCTCCTCCTGGCCCATCGACACCCAGACGTCGGTGTAGATCACGTCGGCCTGGGCAACCGCTTCGGCCGGCGAACTGCAGACCTCGACGTGTGCTCCGGCCGACAGGCCGGCTGCCGTCGCCGACAGCGAGTCGGCGACTCCGTAGCCGGATGGTGAGGCCACCTTCAGCTGCAGGCCCGTCAGGGCGGCGCCACCCGCCAACGAACGGAAGACGTTGTTGGCGTCCCCGATGTACGCCATCGTGACGCCACGCAGCCCGCCGCACCGTTGGCGGATCGTGAGCAGGTCGGCAAGCGCCTGCGTCGGGTGCTCCCTGTCTGACAGCAGGTTCACGACCGGAACGCCGGTCTCGGCGTCGTCGAGTGCCCGTGCCATCCGCTCGAGCGTGGCATGGCGCTCGACCCGGGCCGCCACGATCCGGTGGTAGCAGGCGAGTGTGCGAGCGACGTCCTCGGCGGTTTCTCGCGTGTCGATGCCCACTTCCTCACCGCGGATCGTCACCGGGTGCCCGCCGAGCTGTACCACCGCCATCTCGCAGGCGTTGCGAGTACGGGCGGACGGGTGTTCGAACAACAGCGCCACGCCGTGGCCAGCGAGGACCGGTGGGAGATCACGCGCCTCGGCCAAGTCGAGCACGGTCTCGAGCTCCGCCGCACTCAGGTCGGTGATGGACAACAGGTGCCTGGTCATGCCTGCTCCGCGAGCACGCGCCGGAGGATGGAGACGGCCGTGTCGATCTCGGCGTCGGCCACGTTGAGCGGCGGCGCGAGCCTCACGATGCCCGGGACTGGCGCGTTCACCACCAGGCCGTAGGCGAGCGCCGAGCTGACCACGGCCCTGGCATCGATGCCCGGCTGGAGCACGGCACCGAGCAGCAACCCGGACCCGCGGACGGATTGGACCTCCGGCAGGGCGCTCAGGCCCGCGGTCAGCCGTTCCCCGGCTCGGGCAGCCACACGCGGGGCGTCGATCCCCTGCATCACGTCGAGGACAGCCCGGGCCGCAGCAGCAGCGAGCGGCTGGCCGCCGAACGTACTGCCGTGATCGCCCGGCCGGAACGCTGCCGCGACCTCCGCCTTCGCCCAGCACGCACCGATCGGGACACCATTGCCGAGCGCCTTGGCGATCGTCACGATGTCCGGTTGCACGCCGGCGTGTTGGAACCCGAACCACCGCCCCGTCCGCCCGAGGCCGGTCTGTATCTCGTCGAGGACGAGGAGGATGCCCCGCTCGTCGCAGAGATCCCGGACAGCACGAAGGTAGCCGCTCGGGGCAGGCACGACGCCGCCCTCGCCCTGGATCGACTCGAGGAGCACGGCGCCGACGGTCGCTTCGTCGGCGCGGTCGGCGAGCGCCGCCAAGTCTCCGAACGGCACGTGCCGGAAACCCTCCGGCAGCGGCTCAAAGCCCCGATGCTTCTCCGGTTGGCCGGTGGCATGCAGCGTCGCCAGCGTGCGGCCGTGAAAGGATCCGTCTGCCGACACGACCACATGCCGTCCGGGTGCTCCCCCGCCGCCCTCGGCGGCACGGCTGTGGTACCGGCGCACCAGCTTGATGGCACACTCGTTGGCCTCCGCTCCGGAGTTCGCGAAGAACACCCGCCCGCCGGCCGGCTCGCCATCACCGATCAGCAGGTCGATCGTCCGGGCGAGCGGCGCCGCGTGCTCGTTGCCGAACAGGTTCGAGGTGTGGATGAGCCGCTTGGCCTGGCGCTCGATCGCCTCCGAGACGCGAGGGTGGCAATGGCCGAGCGACGTCACCGCCAACCCTGACAGGAAGTCCAGGTAGCTCTTGCCGTCGGCATCCTCGAGCACGGTGCCGCTGCCGCGGACGAACGTCACCGGTGCGGGCGCGTACGTCTCCATGAGGACCGGGGCCGCCGGCGCCGCCTCCGTCTCGTGCGCGGGCGCGACCGCCCCGACCTGCGGTGCCAGGCTCATTTCGGGACCACCATCGTGCCGACCCCCTCGGGTGTGAGCAGCTCCAGGATGAGGGCATGCGGGACTCGGCCGTCGAGCACGTGGGCGCTGGCCACCCCGTGGCGGACGGCTCTAGCGCAGGCAGCCGCCTTCGGGATCATCCCGCCCGAGATCACGCCCGTCCGGGTCAGCTCGTCGACGTCGTCGGCGCTGAGCCGCGTGATCAGGGTCGCCGGGTCATCGGGCTCCCGGCGGATGCCGTCGACGTCGGTGAGGAACGCAAGCTTCTCGGCGCCGAGCGCCGCCGCGACAGCGCCGGCCACCGTATCGGCGTTGATGTTGTAGGCCTGCCCGGCGAGGTCGGAGCCGATCGTGGCGACGACGGGCACGAGACCCTCGGCGACGAGCCGCCTGAGCAGCGAAGGATCGACGGAGGATACGTCGCCGACGAAGCCGAGTGCCGGATCCCGTTGGGCCGCCATGATGAGGCCGGCGTCCTCCCCGGACAGTCCGACAGCCAGCGGGCCGTGCACGTTGATGGCGCCGACGATGTCACGGTTCACTTTGCCGACGAGCACCATGCGGGCGATGTCGAGCGTCTCGGCGTCCGTGACCCGCAGCCCCTCACGGAACTCCGGCACCTTGCCGAGCCGCTGCATGAGGGCTCCGATCTGCGGACCACCACCGTGCACGACGACCGGCAGCATCCCGACGGAACGGAGCAGGACGATGTCCTCGGCGAATCGAGCGAGGCTCTCGGCCTCGTCGCCGATGGCGCTGCCGCCGTACTTGGCGACGATGATCCTGCCGGCGAAGCGCCGGATGTACGGGAGCGCCTCGCAGAGCACTTCTGCCTTCGTCGCAACCGGCAGGTCGGCCGCGCCGCTCAGCCCTGTGGCCGCGCCCACGCTGGTCGCGCCGGCGGCCGGCTCGACCACTTCACTGAGGGACCCCGTCATGGCGAGAGCCCGGCGAGGGGGAGACCGGCGGACTCCGGGAGTCGCAGGGCGACGTTGGCCGCCTGGATCGCCTGGCCGGAACCACCTTTCACGAGGTTGTCGATCGCAGCGATGACGATGACCCAGCCCGTCCGGTCGTCCACTCGGGCAGTCAGGTGCACCACGTTCGAGCCGTAGGCATCGGCGGTCGACGGCACGCCGGCGGTCACATTGACGAACGGATCCCCGCTGTAGCGCTCGCCGAGGGTGGCGATCAACCCGGCTGTGCTGAGATCGGCGCCGCCGGCCGGTCGGGCGTAGCACGTGGCGAGGATGCCTCTCGTCATCGGCGCCAGGTGCGGCGTGAACAGCAACTGTGCGCCGATGACCTGCTCCATCTCCGGCGTGTGCCGGTGGTCCAATAGGCCGTAGGGGGCGAACCGCTCGTTCGCCAGCGGGTGGTGCAGGTTCGCTGCCGGCGACTTGCCGGCGCCGGAGGTACCGCTGGCACCGTCGACGATGATCCCGCTCGGCTGCAACAAGCCGGCTCCCACCAAGGGCTGCAGCGCCAGAGCAGCCGCCGTGACGTAGCAGCCGGGTGCCGCGATCAACTCGGCGCCATCCAACGCCGCCCGGTTCAGCTCAACCAGGCCGTACACCGCCTTGGCGAGCAGTTCCGGCACCGAGTGCTCGAACCCGTACCAGCGCGGGTAGGCAGCAGGATCCCGGAGACGGAAGTCCGCGCCGAGATCCACGACGAGCTGCACCTTGCCCACGAGCGAGGAGACGACCTGCTGGGAATGCCCGGACGGCAGCGCCACGAAGACGACATCGAGGCGTTCGAGGGAGTCGATGTCGAGCTCCTCGACCACCAGGTCCCGGTAGGCACGCCCGAGCGCCGGGTACAGCTCCCCGACCTTCGAACCTGTGGTGCTGTCTGCCTGGGCAACGGCGACATCGAGCACGGGATGGTCGGCGAGCAGCCGCATCAGCTCAGCGCCGAGATAGCCCGTCGCCCCGACGACACCACATTTCATCGCATGATTATGCACAGATATGCATAATCATGCAAATCGCCGAGTAGCCGCGTACCGCGTAGCTCAGCCGTCCAGCGCCTGGCGGAGCTCCCGCACGAATTGCGCTGCCCCCTCAGGGCCACAGCCGTCCAGGATCCGGTGCACCAGGGCGGAACCGACGACCACTCCGTCGGCGACCTCGCTCACCTCCACCGCTTGGGCCGGCGTCGAGATCCCGACACCGACGAGCACCGGCAGGTCCGTCGCCGCCTTGCAGCGTCGGGCGATCTCCGCCGCGCTCGCCGCCAGATCCGAGCGCTCCCCGGTCACGCCCATGAGGCCGACCGCGTACAAGAAACCGCGCCCACGCTCCGCGATCATCTTCAATCGCGCCGGGGGCGTCGTCGGAGCTGCCAGAAGGACCGTGGCGACGCCGGCTTGGTCAGCTTCGTCTGCCCAACCGTTCAGCTCATCGACCGGCAGATCCGCCACGATCGCGCCGGAGACCCCGGACTCGGCGAGCAATTGCGCCATACGGCGGTGGCCGGTCCTGAAAACGATGTTGTAGTAGGTCATGACCGCCACCGGCACGGCCAAGTCGGCCTTGGCGATGTCCGAGATGATCCCGCGGGCGGTCGCACCTGATGCGAGCGCCTCTACGGAGGCTCGCTGGATGACCGGCCCGTCCATCATCGGGTCGCTGAACGGCAGGCCGACCTCGACCGCGTCGGCGCCGGCCGCTGCCACAGCTTCCAACGTCGCCGCCCAGTCCGTGCCGAGGCCACCAGTGATGTACGGCACGAGCAGCTTGCGCCCCGCCTCGCGCTGAGCACGCAGCGCCACCTCCAGCCCGATCGTCGTCACCTTCCGAGACGCTCCATGACGAGCGCGACATCCTTGTCGCCGCGGCCCGACATCGTAAGCAGCACCGTCGAGTCGGTCGGGATCGAACGGCCGGCCTCCCGGATGACCCACGCGAGCGCGTGGCAGGGCTCGAGCGCTCCGATGATCCCCTCGGTCTCCGCCAGCACCTGGAACGCCGCCAGTACCTCGGTGTCGGTGGCTTCGTGGTACTCCGCCCTCCCGACATCGCCGAGGAAAGCGTGCTCCGGACCCACGCCGGGGTAGTCGAGGCCTGCCGAGATGGAGTGCGCCTCCAGGATCTGCCCGTTCTCGTCCTGCAAGAAACGCGACCTCATCCCATGCACGACTCCAGGCACCCCGTGGCCCATGGCCGAGCCACCTTCGGCCTCGACACCGACCAGGCGAGCCCCGGAGTCCACGAAGCCGGCGAACGTGCCTGCCGCGTTCGAGCCACCGCCGACACAGGCGACGACGATGTCCGGGTCGATGCTGTGCAACAGGTCGCGGCACTGGCGCCGGGCCTCCTCGCCCACGATCCGCTGCAGCTCGCGCACGATGAACGGGTACGGGTGAGGGCCCATGACGGACCCGATGCAGTAGTGAGTCGTGGCGACCGTGGCGACCCAGTCCCTGAGCGCTTCGTTGATGGCGTCCTTCAGCGTCTTGCTCCCCGACTCGACAGCCCGGACCTCGGCTCCGAGCAGGCTCATGCGGAAGACATTCAGCTCCTGGCGGGCGGTGTCGACGGCGCCCATGTACACCGTGCATTCCATGCCGAACAGCGCCGCAGCCGTGGCCGTGGCCACACCGTGCTGGCCGGCGCCGGTCTCCGCCACGAGGCGCGTCTTGCCCATTCGCTGAGCGAGCAATGCCTGGCCGATCACGTTGTTCAGCTTGTGCGAGCCGGTGTGGTTGAGGTCCTCCCGCTTGAGCAGGAGCCGGATCCCGAGCCGCTCGGAGAGTCGTCGGCACTCGGTCACCGGTGTGGGTCGGCCGCCGTACTCGCGGAGCAGCCGGTCGAGCTCGCTCCGGAACGCCGGCTCGCTCCACGCCTTGTGGAACGCCGCGTCGAGCTCGTCGCAGGCGGGCACGAGCGACTCCGGCACGAAACGCCCGCCGAACTCCCCGAAGCGCCCCGTGGGCGACGCCTCGCGCATCAATTCGCCGATCGGGTTCATCGATCTTCCTGCCAGTCATAGGGACCCACGAGATCCTCGGGGTCGTAGGGCTCAGGTTCCGCGGCTCGGGCCGCCTGCACGAAAGCCCGGATCTTGCTCGGGTCCTTCTTCCCCGGCGAGGACTCCACACCGGTCGACACGTCGACACCCCAGGGGTGAACGGTCTTGATGGCGTCGGCCACGTTCTTCGGGTCGAGACCGCCGGCGAGCACGAGGCGCCGGCCCTTCGGCGCCCCTTCGGCCAGACGCCAGTCGAACACCTTGCCCGATCCTGGCCACGGCGTGTCGAGGAGAATGATGTCGGCACCGTACTCGGCTGCACGCTCCAGGCGGAAGTCACCAGCCGCAAACCCCTTGATCACGAGAGGCACGCGCACCGACACGTACCCGCAGTCCTCTCGGCTCTCGTGGCCGTGCAGCTGAGCGGCCTTGAGGCCGGCCCGGTTGATGATCTCGACGACTCGCTGGGGTTGCTCGTCGCGGAACACTCCCACCGTCACGATCTCCGGGGGCAGCCGCCTGACGATCGCCTGCACGGCGGTCGGCGTCATCTGGCGCGGCGATGGAGCGAAGACGAACCCCACGGCGTCGGCGCCCATCGCCACGGCCAACAGCGCGTCCTCTTCGCCGGTGATCCCGCAGATCTTGACCCACATCAGGCGGGGACCTCGGAGGCGGGGACCTCGGAGGTGGGGACCTCGGAGGTGGGGACCTCGGAGGCGCCGTTCCGGCTCATGCCGGCGCCGCCGGCGCCACCGGCGCCACCCGCGCCCGGAGGAGCGCCGCGCAGCGCCCGCACGGCTTCTACCCGGTCCCGGCTACGGACGAAGGCCTCCCCCACCAAGACGGCGTCGTAACCAACGTTGCCGAGGCGCACGACGTCGGATCGCGACGTGATGCCGGACTCCGCCACCTTCACGACGCTGGCCGGGAGCTCGGCCGCCACGTGTTCCGCACGGGCGGTATCGACCTCGAAGGTACGAAGATCACGTTGGTTCACGCCGATGACCTCGGCACCGGCTGCGACGGCCCGGACCGCCTCCGCCCGGTCGTGCACCTCCACGACAGCCGCCAGCTGCAACGATCCGGCGAGGTGGATGAACCGGGCGAGCTCGGTGTCGTCCAGAGCGGCCACGATGAGCAGAACGGCGTCGGCCCCCATCAGCCGGGCGTCGTAGAGATCGGCCTCGGCGACAGTGAAGTCCTTGCGCAGCACCGGGATCGACGTCGCAGCCCGTGCAGCGGCGAGATCGGCCGGTGAGCCCGAGAAGTGCCGTGCGTCGGTCAGCACGGACAGGCAAGCTGCTCCTCCGCGCTCGTAGTCCGCCGCCAGCCCTGCCGGGTCGAGGTCCATCGCCAAGTCTCCCTTGGACGGCGAACGGCGCTTCACCTCGGCGATGACCGTCGGGCCGTCACCTTGCCGCAAGCTCTCGGTGAAAGGCCGGACGCGATCGGCGAGTGCCCCGCTTCCCACCTTGGTCCGGGCAAGATCGGCCAGGGTGGCGAGGTCGCGTTCATCCGCCGCTGCCCTGGCTCGATGCCATGCGACGATGCCGGCGAGGTACGTCGACGACAAAGAGCTCGGCGACATAGGGGCGAGCCTACCGGGCGGCGCGAGCGCGCCCGTGGTGGCGGGTCAGGGAGCGCTGGCAACGCCCGGTCGTCCGGGACGCGTTCGGTCCACGCGTGGTCGCACGAGCCGGTCCTCGGCCGACGTGTTCACGATCAGCGGCGAGTGGCACAGCACGAAGAGCCCGATCGACATGAGCAGGAGGGCGAGCGCATCGACGGTGAGGGCCCCCACCGAGCCCCGCAGGTTGTCGCCGAACAGGCCCACTCCGATGACGATGCTGGCGATGGGGTCGACGATCACGAGTGAGGCTTGGGACGCGGTGATCGGCCCGGCGTGGAACGCGTTCTGGGCGAGGAACAAGCCGCTCAAGCCCGAGATCGCGATCGCGTAGGGCTCGAAGTGGGTGAACACATGACCCAAACCCGCCTGGCTCAGCGTCGTCGTCGCCTTCATGAAGCCTGCGCAGGCCGCGAACGACACCGCCGCTCCAGTCCCGAACCAGGCGGATCGCCAGGGCCGCGTCCCGAAACGCGCCAGCGCCACGGACACGACCACCGCTCCAGCGGTCGCGGTGATCATCAGCAGCCACCCCAGCGAATCGGGGATCTCGTTACCGCCACCCTGATCGCTGACGACAAGGAATGTCGCAAGTCCCGCCACCGTGAGCGTCACGCCGGCGGCCTCACGCCAGCCGAGCGGCCGGCCGAACCAGACACGTAGGATGACGACGAGGAAGAGCAGTTCGGTGACCAGCAGCGGCTGCACCAGCGTCAGGCCGCCCTGCGAGAGTGCCGCGACCTGGAATGCGAACGCGCCCACCATGGCGGCGAAGCCGAAGAACCAGACCGGTCGCCGGAGCAGGTGCGCCACCAGCTTCCAGCTCAGCGACGCGTCGGGCGGTGCCGTCTCCACACCGATGCGTTCGAGGACCGTGGCGAGCGCGTTGCACAGCGCCGCCGCCAAAGCGAACACGACCGCCATCGGTGTCCTACTCCTCGAACAGCGGCAACGAACGGGCAGCGGCCTGGCGCAGGCTCCCGTCGCCATCCTGTTCGCCGTTCAGCCGCACCGACACGCCAGCCGGCACATCGACGCTGCGCTTCAGGTACCCGAGGGCGACGTAGGACCCGAAGCCCGGGGACCACGCCGCGCTCGTGAGCTCGCCGATACTGTCGCCGTCGCCCGTGAGGAGGGCGTCACCGGGCGCCGGCCGGGCGCCGCCGCGATCGCCTTCGATCACAAGGCCACGGAGCCGCCGCGGGGTGTTGGAACCGCGGGCGTCGAGCCGTGCCACGAGTTCCTGGCCCGTGTAGCAGCCCTTTGTGAAACTGACCGAGTGGTCCACGAGGTCGCCGGCTTCCTGCGGGATCGTGCGCTCCGTGAGCTCGGCACCGAGCCGGGGTACGCCGGCCTCGATCCGTGCGGCATCGAACGCTTCATCGGCCCCAGCGCCTACGGCCTCGAGCCCGAGCGCCGACCCGTCGATGGCGGTCGGGTCGCCCGTGAACACGACGTCGCGACCACTCCAGCCGGGCCAGTCGACGTCGATGACAGCGAGCGGCTGCAGCACCCCTCTAGCGCCGAGGCCGGCGCCGGCCGGAAGGTAAGGCCCCCGCAACTCCACCATATGCAGGCCGTCGACGAGCTCGAGGTCGGCCTTGACCCGCAGCTTGAACCGCCGGAGGCGTTCGAAGAGCACGTTCCCGTAGCCCGAAGCCACGTCGAGCAGAAAGCGATCCTCGCCGACGGAGGCGACCCGGCTGTAACAGTCGATCTTTCCTTGGGGGGAGAGGACGAGGGTCTCAGCAGAGCCCACCTTGCCGCCGAGCGTCGAGACGTCTTGGCTCAGCTGGCCCTGGAGCCAGTCGCGGGCGCCCGGGCCGGTGACGATGACGCCATCGCGGGGAACAACGCGCCACGCCGCGCCGCGGCGGATTCCCGCGTAGCTCGCCTCGACCGTCTCGATGTCAGAACACGCCATCACCGGGGTCAACAGCGCGGCCGGCAGCAAGCTTCCGCGCCCCCGCCACAGCCGCCAGCACCGCGGCAGCCTTATGGGCACACTCGGCATCCTCGGCATGCGGATCGCTGTCCGCCACGATGCCGGCACCGGCCTGTACCGACGCCCGCCCGTCCGGGGTCGCAACGAGGGTCCGGATGGCGATGGCGGTGTCGAGGTTGCCCGAGAAGTCGATGTAGCCGACGACGCCGGCGTAGGGGCCTCGTTTGGTGAGCTCCAGCTCGTCGATGATCTCCATCGCCCTCACCTTGGGGGCGCCGGACACCGTCCCGGCCGGAAGCGTCGCACGCAGCACATCGATCGGGCCTTTGCCTTCCACGAGCTCGCCGGACACCTGCGACGTGAGGTGCATCACGTGGCTGTAACGCTCGACCGTCATCAACTCGTCGACATGCTCGGTGCCGTAGCGGACGACGCGGCCGACGTCGTTGCGGGCGAGGTCTACGAGCATGATGTGCTCAGCGACCTCCTTCGGGTGCTCGACGAGCTCGGCCTCGAGCTGGCGGTCCTCCTCCTCCGACGCCCCCCGGCGGCGCGTCCCCGCGATGGGCCGGGACACGACGCGGCCCTCGAGCAGCTGCACGAGTGGCTCGGGGGACGCCCCCACGACCGCCACGTCACCTTGGCGGAGGAAGAACATGTACGGGCTGGGGTTGACCTGCCGCAGCACGCGGTAGACGTCGAACGGGTCGCAGCCGAGGTCGATGTCATAACGCTGCGACAGCACGATCTGGAACGCGTCCCCTGCCCGGATGTGCTCCTTGGCCACCTCGACGGCGAGCTGGTAGGCCTCGGACGGCATCTGGCGCCGGACCTCGGAGACCGGGAGGCGCTCGGACCGGTCCGGAGGTGCGACGAGTGGCTCGCGGCTCGGGCGCTCCAGATCCGAGCGGAGCTCCTCGAGGCGCTTGCCGGCCACCTCGTATCGAGCCAGGGCGTCGGCCACGTCCGGCTCGCCGTCAGGGCCGAGTGGCACGACCACGTTGTCCACCAGGGTCACGCGCTGGCGCCAGTGGTCGAAGGCCGCCAGCTCGCCGATGACGGACACGACGGCATCGGGCACACCGAGATCGTCGTGTGGTGGCGGGCCGAGGCGCTCCACCTCGCGAACGACGTCGTAGCCGAGATAACCGACGAGGCCTCCGTGCAGAGGCGGTAGATCCGCCAGCGAAGGCGACCGCAGCTCGTCGACCATGACCTCGATGGCAGCCAGGATGCCCCGGTCGAGTGGGATCGCCACCGGGAGGTCACCGTGGACCTCGACATCCAGGCCCCGAGCGATCAACGTGGCCACCGGTGAGCGGCCGAGGAACGAGAAGCGGCTCCAGCGCTCACCGTGCTCGACGCTCTCGAGCAAGAAACCCGCCCCGTCACCCACGACCGCCCTGAACGCGCCGACCGGCGTGATCGTGTCCGCCACGAGCTCGCGCCACACCGGCACGACGCGATGGCGGAGCGCCTGGGTGGCAAAGGCTGCCGGGTCGGGCGCCAGCGTCATCGGGCGCGCACCGGCGTCAAGTCGAGCCACCCGGCGTCACGACGACGGCGACAGCACCCGGAAGAAACACGATCGCTCCCCGGTGTGGCAGGCCCCTCTGCCTTCTTGCTCGACGAGCACGAGCAGCGCATCGCCGTCACAGTCGTACCGGATCTCGCGGACGTGCTGCCGGTCCCCGGAAGTCTCGCCCTTGCACCAGTACTCCTGCCGGCTCCGGCTCCAGAACCATGTACGGCGGCTCGCGAGGGTGCGCCGCAACGCTTCGGCATCCATCCACGCCAGCATCAGCACCTGGCCCGTCGCTTCCTCCTGCACGATGGCAGCGACGAGTCCGTCGGCGCCGAAGCTGATATCGCCCATGGAGTCTGCGGCTGTCACAGGTACAGACCCGTGCCGCCATCCATGCGTTCCGACGCGATGGCATGGATGTCCCGCTCGCGGAGGATCAGGTACTCGTCGCCCTGCACGTCCACCTCGAAGCACTCCTCAGGGTTGAACAGCACCGTGTCGCCGGCACGTATCGTGCGCACGTGGGGCCCGACGGCAGCCACCTCGGCCCAGGACAACCGGCGCAGGACCTGCGCCGTAGCCGGGATCAGGATGCCGGATCGCGAGCGTCGCTCGCCCTCCGACTGCGGCAGGTTGACGAGCACCCGGTCGTTCAGCATCGTCACGGGCTGCTTGCCGTCCGCACCGCGCGAGGGCCTCTTCGCTCGGGGCGCGGCTCCGCCTCTCTCGGCCGGTCTGCCCTCATCGGTCTGCACGACGAGCAACGGTACCGCCCCTCGTGAGCGATGGCGGCGGGAAACGCCGGCTCAGGCGCCCGGCGGCCGCACTGTGATGCCGTTGGCGGCGAGGTGGCGCTTTGCATCCGCGATACTGAAGCGACCGAAGTGGAAGATCGAGGCGGCGAGCAGCCCATCCGCTCCGCCCGCGGCGGCACCGGCCACGAGATGGTCCAGGGAGCCCACACCGCCCGAGGCGATCACCGGCAACCGGACCGCGTCCGCCACGGCGCGCGTCAGCTCCAGGTCATAGCCCAGCTCTGTGCCGTCGCGATCCATCGAGGTCACGAGGAGCTCACCCGCGCCGAGCTCCGCGCACCTCCTGGCCCAGCCGAGCGCCCCCAGGCCCGTGGGGCGCCGGCCGCCGTGAGTGACGACCTCGAAACCGGAGCTGGCAGCCGCAGCGGTCCTCCGCACGTCCATGGCCACGACCACGCACTGCGATCCGAACTCGGCAGCGAGCTCGCTGATGAGCTCGGGCCGGGCCACGGCGGCCGAATTGAGGGCCACCTTGTCGGCGCCGGCACGCAAGAGCCGGCGGGCGTCGTCGGACGAGCGGAGACCGCCGCCGATCGTGAGCGGGATGAACACCTGCTCGGCGGCCCGCTCGACGATCCCCAGCATGATCGAGCGATCGTCGGAAGACGCCGTGATATCGAGGATCACCAGCTCGTCCGCCCCTTCGGCGTCGTAACGGCGAGCCAGCTCCACCGGGTCACCGGCGTCGCGGATGTCGACGAATTCGACGCCCTTCACGACCCGACCGGCGTCGACATCGAGGCACGGGATGACGCGGACCGCCCTCACTGCCCACCTCTCCCGCTGCCGGGCTCCGGGCGGGCCGCGCCAGCTCCGCAGGCCCCCACCGCCTCGGCAATTGACAGCTGCCCCGAGAGCAACGCCCGGCCGACAATTGCGCCGTCGAGCTTCCGGCCGGCAATCTCGATCCGGGCAAGGGCCTCGAGGTCCCGAGCCGTCGCGACTCCGCCCGAGGCCACGACGGGGAGGCCCGAGCAGGCGAGCACCTCGCCCAGCCCGGTGAGATCCGGTCCATCGCCCGTCCCATCCCGGGAGATGTCGGTGAGGACGACACCGGCGAGCGGCGCAGCCGCCAGCCCGGCCAACACGTCGGCCAGGCGGCGCCCGCTCGGTTCGGTCCACCCGCGGACGGCCACGTAACGGTCCCCATCGGGGCCGCGCCGGTAGTCCAGGCCTGCGACGACGCGTCCCGGCCACCGCTCGGCCAACCGGACCACGAGCGCAGGGTCCTCCACCGCGGCCGTCCCGAGCACGACTCGCGAGACCCCGAGGTCGACCAGCGCCACGGCGGCGCGCTCGTTCCTCACGCCGCCCCCGACCTGCACCGGAACACCGAAGTGCTCGACGATGGCAGCGATGACGCCCCGATTGACCGGCTCACCGGTCAACGCCGCGTCGAGATCGACGACGTGTATCCGCTCGGCCCCGGCCTGCAGATACATCTCGGCGACCGTGATGGGATCGCCGTAGCGCGTCTCCCGTTCGAAGTCCCCTTGGACGAGACGAACGCAGCGACCATCGCGTATGTCGATGGCCGGCCAGAGATCCATGGGCAACTCGCTCAGGCCACACGGCAGCACATCGCGAAACGCTCCAGCAGTGCCAGGCCGGTCGGTCCCGACTTCTCCGGGTGGAACTGGGTCCCGAACACCGCCGGAGCCTCCATCGCTGCCACGATGTCACCGCCGTAGTCGCACCAGCCGACCACAGCCTCCTCGGCATCGCCAGCAGGCACGGGCGCATAGGAGTGAACGAAGTAGTACCACTGCGCCGCGGGGCGCTCCGGTCCGAGCAGCCGTGACGGCCTACCGGGAGCCCGGCGCACCACGTTCCACTGCATCTGAGGCCGCCGCTCGGATTCCGGCAGCGCCCTGACGACCCCGCCGAACACCCCGAGACCGGTCGCGGCCGGATCCTCCTCGGATCCCTCGAACATCAACTGGAAGCCGACGCAGATCCCGAGGAACGGGACACCGCCGGCCACCGCGGCCCGCACCACACCGTCGAGCCCGCTTCGCCGGAGCGCCTCGGCGCAGGCGCCGAAGGCACCGACCCCCGGCAGGACCACCCCATCCGCCGTCATGGCGTCGTCAGGGTCGGCCACCAGGCGCGCGTCGGCTCCGACGTGCTGGAGGGCCTTCTCTGCCGAGCGCAGGTTGCCGATCCCATAGTCGAGCACGGCGATCATCGGCGGCGATCCTTGCCCACTGGGCTCCGCACGTGGTTCAGAGCGCGCCCTTCGTCGAGGGCACGTCCCCGCCTTCGACACGGATCGCCTGGCGGAGCACCCGGGCGACACCTTTGAACGACGCCTCGAGGACGTGGTGAGGGTTGCGCCCGTACGCGAGGTTCAGGTGCAACGTCAGGCCCGCTGCTGTCACGAAAGCCCGCCAGAACTCCTCGGCGAGCTGCGGTTCGAACGGTGGAGTGCCCAGCGGGGCGGACTCGGGACCGAGCTCGACATCGTAGGCGAGGTACGGCCGGCCCGAGATGTCGAGAGCGACGTTGACCAGCGCTTCGTCGAGCGGGAGCGAGATCGAGGCGAATCGCACGATCCCGGCCTTGTCGCCGAGGGCTTCGCCGAGCGTTTCACCCAGCACGATGCCGACGTCCTCGACCGTGTGATGCGCGTCCACGTGAAGGTCGCCGGTGGCCGTGACTTCGAGAGCGATGCCGGAGTGCTTGCCGAGCTGGGCGAGCATGTGGTCGAAGAACGGCAGCCCCGTCACGACGACTGGCACGGAGCTCGAGTCGAGGTCCAGCCGGACGGCGACCTCGGTCTCGGTCGTCACGCGGTGGCGCTGCGAGGTCCTACCCATTGATCGACAGTACGCGAGGCCGCCCGGTGGCCGCCAGCGCCGAGCCTGCCAGCTGCCCGCAGGCGCCGTTCACGTCGCGACCCCGGGTGTTGCGGATCGTCACGTTCACTCCCGCTGCAGCGATCTCGTCGCGGAACGCCACGACTGCCCGGCGGGTGCTCCCGGCGACGAGATACCCGGGCGTGGGGTTGAGCGGGATGAGGTTGACATGCGCTCCGAGCGGGCGAGCGAGCTCGGCGAGCTCCCTCGCATCCGATGGCCGGTCGTTCACGCCCGCGATGCACGCCCACTCGAACGAGATGCGCCGGCGGGTGGCGTAGACGTAATCCCGACATGCCTCCATTAGGGCACCGAGCGGATAGCGGCGGTTGATCGGGACGAGATCGCTTCGTAGCTCGTCGTTCGCCGCGTGCAGCGACACGGCGAGATTGACCTGGATCGGGTCGGCGGCGAGCTTGCGGATACCCGGCACGATGCCGACGGTGGAGACCGTGATGGATCGGGCGCCGATCCCGAGATCGGTGTTCCAGCGGCCGATCGCAGCCCGCACGTTGGCGTAGTTCGCAAGCGGCTCGCCCATCCCCATCAAGACGATGTTGCCCAGCCGGCCCCAGCCCTGCTCAGCGGTGCGACGCGCTGCCCGGACGACTTGCTCGACGATCTCACCGGTCGAGAGCTGCCGGAAGAACCCTCCCTGCCCAGTCGCACAGAAGCCACATGCCATCGCGCAACCGGCCTGGCTCGATACGCAGACCGTCACACGGTCCCGGTAGCCCATAAGGACGGTCTCGACGCGGGTCCCGTCCGCAGCTTCCAGGAGCCACTTGACTGTGAGGCCCCGATCGCTGACTGCCTCGTCCGCGAGAAGAAACGCCGGAGCGAGCGCACCACTCGCTCCAAGCCGTTCCCGTAGGGCGCGGGGCAGCTCGCTCACCTCGTCGAGCTCGAGGAATCGGCGATACATCCCATCCCAGACCTGGTCTACGCGGTACGCAGGCTCGCCGTCGAAGAGTCGCCCGAGCTCGGCACGCGTCAGGTCGTAGCGGCTCATGGCGCCAAGGGTGCCTCGATGTCACCGGTATAGGCCCGATCAACGTGGTTGTCCTCGAAACCCAACCCCTGGTACAACGCCCGCGCCTCGACGTTGTCCCGGTCGACGTACAGCATGGCTGTGGCGAGATCACGTCCGGCGAGATACTCGAGCCCGGCGAGGACGAGCTGGCGGCCGAGGCCACGACCCTGGAAGTCGGGGTTGACGGCGATGACGTAGATCTCGCCCATCATCTCGTCGTCCTCCAACAGGATCTTCGTCCAGCAAAAGCCGGCGAGCTGCCCATCGATCTCATGGAGGAGGAAGCCAGCCGCGTCGAACCACTCCTGGTGCTCACGCTCACCGATGGTCTCGACCGTCCACACGCCTTGCTCCGGGTGGCCGCGGAAGGCCCGGTTGTTCACCTCGAGCCAGCGCTCCTCGTCCTCGCCAGGACGGAATGGGCGCGTCGCGATCGTCGAGCGCGCCCCCTCCACGGGGAGCGGGCGGCGCATCTGGAACAAATCCCGCCCACGGTGCAGTCCGATGGACTGAGCGACGGAGTCGTCAGCTGGAGTCGGCTTCGGAACCCACAGGTGAACGTGCCCGCCGCCTTGAGTGGCGATCTCCTCGAGGGCCGCCCGTAACAGGTCGGTGCGGAGGCCGCTGTCCTCCTGCCGCCAGTCGGGATGCACGACGTACTCGATCGCCCAGCTCCGGGACGCCGCCCCGCTGACCTGGGCGTAACCGATGACCCGGCGGTGCGAGGTCTCGCGGGCGATGAAGCCGGCGAAACCCTCGCGACCACCTTGGACCAGATCGAGCCATTTGTGCTCGCCGAGCGCCCGATGCCCGTCGGCAGCGGAGGCGGCTTCGACCAGGCGGGTCAGTGCAGCGATGTCGGCCTCGCCCATCCGGCGTTTGACCTCGACGTGGTGCATCACGGCCGAACCCTACTGGGGACCTGGGCCCCGACCGTCTGCTGGTCGCGATCGGTACGCTCCGCTGATGGCATCCACGACAGCCCGGCGGCCGAGTCGCAAGGCGCTCGCAGAGCAAGCCGCCCGCGCTGCGCGCGCCGCGGCGATATCGGAGCTGCTCGCTGAGGAGTACCCGGGATCGGCTGCCGAGCTGTGCGCACTGCGGCACCGGGGCCCGTTCCAGCTCCTCGTCGCCACGATCCTGTCCGCTCAGTGCACCGACGAGCGGGTCAACATGGTCACGCCGGCGCTCTTCCGGCAATACCCCGGTCCCCGGGAGCTGGCGGCGGCGGAGCGCAGCGAGCTCGAGACCTTGATCCAGTCAACTGGTTTCTTCAGGTCGAAGGCGTCGCACCTGGTCGGGATGTCTCAGGAGTTACTCGAGCGTTTTGGCGGAAGACCAAAGGATTTCCCCTCCTCGATAGCGGATCTCACGTCGCTGCCCGGCGTCGGCCGCAAGACTGCGAACGTCGTGCGGTCTGTCGCCCTCGGTCAGCCGGGGCTACCCGTCGACACACACGTGCTGCGCCTCTCGAAGCGCCTCGGCCTGACGACGAACACCGATCCCGTCAAGGTTGAGACCGACCTCGGTGCGCTCTTTCCCGAGGAGGAGTGGGGCGCGACCAGCGTGCGCCTCATCCTCCATGGACGGAGGGTTTGCCTCGCACGCCGGCCCCGGTGCACCGAGTGCCTGCTCGCCGAGCTCTGCCCGTCAGCCGAAATCGGCTCGCCAGCAGGCCCAACGCCGGCGGGACGCAAGCCCGAGCGCCAACGGCACGCCCCGGCACCTGGCGAGCTGGCATCCGCACCGCTCGAGGTAGCAGTGCGGCCTCGCTCGCGCTAATCTCTCCACCGGAACCGGTTCCCGCCACCTGGTTCCACTTCAGCGGAGTTCGGGATCCGCCGCCCGACCCGCTACCGACGGCGCCTTTCGGGGCGCCGTCGGCGCGTCCGGAGCCGGTTCTGCGTCGCCTGGCGAGCCCAGTCGCAGGGCGATGCGACCGTGGCCAATCAAGTGGTGCCCAGCGGTCCTCGCCCTAAACGTTCCCTCAAGGGCTCCCCATCAACCGCCCCAGCCGCCGGGTCGCGCCCTGCAGCGCCCGCTCGACGCTGAACAGCTCGCTCGCGACGGACTCTTCTTTCTCCCGACTGGCCTGCTCGGCGATGGCGCCGATCCGGCGCGTCAACTGGTCCAGCGACGACGCGATCGAGGACAGCTCTGCGAGATCGGTGGGCATGGCGACATCTTGCCCGGAACCAACCAAAGCCGTTCGGCGGCGTCAGATAACCTTGCCCTCCCATGCTCCAGGTCCTCGATCTCCGCGGTGTCGCGTCCGATCTTCGGGCGCTGCTGCCCAGGCCGGACCTAACTGCCGAGGGACCCGTCGCCGACGTCCGGGCCATCCTGGCGGACGTCCGGGCGAACGGTGACGAGGCTGTGCGCGAGTACACGAGGCGGTTTGACCACGCCGAGGTTGCCGAGCTCGCCGTTCCAGCCGACGAGCTCGAGGCTGCGACAGGGCGGATCGACCCGGAGCTGCTGGCTGCCCTTTCGGCCGCCCGGGACAGCATCGAGGCGTTCCACCGCTGGCGCCCGGAATTCCCCGACGGTTACGAGCGCGGCGGCATCCGGATCCAGCATCTCGAGATCCCCGTTGCCCGCGCCGGCGTCTACGTGCCCGGTGGACGTGCCGTGTATCCCTCAAGCGTCCTCATGACGGCAATTCCGCCGAAAGTCGCCGGCGTCGGCGCCGTCGTCCTGTGCGTACCGCCGGGATCAGACGGACGGCTGTCGGACGAGATCCTGGCGGCAGCCCACCTGGCGGGTGTCGACGAGGTCTACCGCGTGGGGGGCCCACAAGCGATCGCGGCCATGGCGTACGGGACCGAGTCGATCGCCGCCGTCGACGTCATCGTCGGAGCCGGTAGTCGCTACGTCTCGATCGCGAAGCAGGAGGTGCGTGGCGTCGTCGGCGTTCCCGCTGCGTTCGCCGGCCCCTCGGAAGTCGTCGTGATCGCGGACGAGACGACCCCCGTCTCCTGGGCCGCCATCGACGTGATCGTGCAGGCCGAGCATGGTCCGGATGGTCTTGCATGGCTCATCACCTGGTCCGCCGAGGCTCTCGAGTCGATCAACGAGGCGATCGGCCTCCTTGTCGAGGCGGCGCCCCGCCGGGCGGAGATCGAGTCGACCCTGGCCACCGGCGGCTACGCAGTGCTGGTCGACGGCCCCGATCAAGCGATGGCAGTCGCGAACGAGATCGCCCCCGAGCACCTGGAGCTGTGCTGCGCCGATCCGGAACCTCTGGTGGGGTTGGTGCGCAATGCCGGAGCGGTGTTTCTCGGACCGTTCTCACCCGCCTCACTCGGTGACTACATCGCCGGGCCGTCGCACGTGCTGCCCACGTTCCGCTCGGCTCGGTTCGCCAGCGTGCTCGGCGTCGAGGACTTCCTCCGGCGCGTCCATGTCGTGACCGCTGACGCCGAAGCACTCGCCTCGGTGGCACCACACATCGCGGCGATCGCCCGGGCAGAAGGCCTCTTCGCGCATGCCCAATCCGTGACAGTGAGAGCAGAGCTGACCCCGGCTGGGTCTCCGCGGCTCCCGTGACGGCGCCCGATTTCCCTGAGCGACCCGCCTCGGACATCCCCGAGCTGCGGGTCCGCCCGAACGAGGCGGCACTCGCCAGCGGTTACCACTCCCCACAGGTCGTCGTGGAGACCCGCCTCAACACCAATGAGGCACCCGAAGGGCCGCCGGCGGAGTTCTTCGACGAGCTCGAGGCGATGGTCCGAGCGCTTCACGCCAATCGCTACCCCGACCGGAGGGCGTTCCGGCTGCGCTCAGCCCTGGCAGCACATCACGGGGTCGCGCCCGAGCAAGTGTTCTGTGCGAACGGGTCGAACGAGATCCTGCAATGCCTCCTCCTCGCCTATGGTGGGAGTCACCGCGCCGCGCTGATCTTCGAACCGACCTACGCCTTGCACAGCCACATCGCCCGGATCACAGGGACCCGCGTCGTGGTGGGCGGTCGCGACGATCGATGGCAGGTCGATCTGGCCGGAGCGGGGGTGCTGCTCGCGAACATCGCCGCAGACCTCGGCCCGGCGGAGCCATCGATCACGATGCTCTGCTCGCCCAACAACCCGACGGGCGGGGCTGAGCCTCCCGAGACGGTGGCTGCCCTAGCCGAGAGCGTGCCGGGGCTGCTCGTGGTGGACGAGGCCTACGGCCAGTTCGCCCCGCATTCCGCGCTCGAGCTCATGGAGTCGTACCCGGAGGTCGTCGTCGTGCGGACGTTCTCCAAGACCTGGGCGATGGCGGCCCTCCGCCTCGGGTACCTCGTCGCCCACCCGGAGGTCGTGCAGGCGTGCGAGCAGGTCGCGCTCCCCTACCACCTCGACGCCTTGAAGCAAGCAGCCGGAGAGCTGGCGCTCCGCCACGAGCCGGAGATGCTCGACAGGGTTGCCAGGCTCGTTGGCGAGCGCGAGCGTGTCGCCGCAGCGCTCAGGTCGCTGCCGGTCGAACTGTGGCCCTCCGACGCCAATTTCATCCTCTTCCGTTTGCCGGGCCTCGAGTCGGCGGCTGTGTGGCAACGGCTCGTCGAGCACTCCGTGCTCGTACGTGACGTCTCGGGCTGGCCAGGCCTGGAGGGTTGCCTGCGGGTCACGATCGGGACGCCGGCAGAGAACGACCACTTCCTCACGGCTCTGGCGTCGGTGCTCGCCGAAGCCTGACGACGACCGCGGCGGCAAGCGTTGGTTGGTTGGGGTGGCCTGTCGCCGGCTACGGCCTAACCTGCTCTCGTGGAACCCGGCGCCAGCGACCTCCCGAACGCCTCCGAGAAGCGCGCGCGGGTCCGTGAGATGTTCGACACGATCGCCCCGCGGTACGACCTCGTGAACCGCTTGATGACCTTCGGCCTCGATACCCGCTGGCGGCAGCGCACCATCGACCTGCTCGGTCTCACTGCGCCCTCGCACGTGGTCGACGTCGGCTGCGGAACCGGCGACCTGGCGCGAGCTCTGGCGCGGCACGGTCACCGGTCAGTGGGCATCGATCTGTCGATCGGCATGCTGCGCCAAGCCGACCCCGGCGGAGTCCCGCTCGTGCTGTCGGATGCGGCCATGATGCCGCTCGCCGACAGGACGATGGACGCGGCGGTCAGTGGTTTCGCTCTGCGGAACTTCAGCGAGCTCGTCGCCGTCATCGTCGAGATCGCCCGGGTCGTCAAGCCCGGCGGCAGGATCGCCCTCCTCGAGGTGGCACAGCCTGAGGGGCGGCTCCTCAAGACCGGCTACAAACTGTGGTTCAACCACGCTGTGCCGAAGATCGGCGGCTGGCTCTCCGATCGGGCGGCGTACCGCTACCTGCCTGCGTCGGTCGCTTATCTGCCGCGATACAGCGACCTAGCCGGGATGCTCAGCGACGCCGGCTTCGTCGGCATGCGGCGGGACTTGCTCACGGGGGGCGCTGTGCAGATCATCACGGCAACCCGATCGGGCACGACCCGAACGGTCGTGACGCACGTCGCTCTCGCCGAAGGCATTCCATGACCGGTCCGGCCGCCTTGCAGTGGGTCAGCCGACCGCTCGAGCCGAGCGACTACGCCAGGCTCCGGCAGCTGGCCTTCGCCAGCGGGACGGTGATCGAACGGGACCAGCTCTCGATACTGACGTTCGGTGAGGCGGCGACATTCGACCTCCCGAACGGCCTCGAGGACCCGCAAGCGCTCCGGCAGGTGACGACGACCCTGGCGAGCATCCAGCGGGCCGGGGCGGGCCGGGCGCCGGCTGTCAGCGACGCGACTGCGCCAGTCATCGCAGTGGGGGCCCTGCAGTTCCTACCTGGAGGGCCGGCGGTCCTCACGATCCCGGCGGTCCACGTGCAAGCCCGTCCCGGCCGGCCGCCGGTCGCTGTCGTGATCAGCGCCAACCCGAGCGCCGAGGCCATCGGCGAGCTGCTCGCCGGCGCCGTCGACGCCGGAGCCGAGGAGGACCCACCAGATTCGTTCCGCCTCGAATCGCGACGCCCTCATGCGGACTTTCTCCAACGGGTTGCCGCCGCAGTCGACGAAGTGCGGAGCGGCCGGCTCGACAAGGTCGTCATGGCACGCGAGGTGATCATCGAGGCCAACCGACCACTCAGGCAGGGCGATCTGCTGGAGCGCTTGCGATCGTTGCACCCGTCGTGCACGACGTTCGCACTCGACGGCTTCGTGGGGGCGACACCTGAGCTGCTGGTCCGGCGATCGGGCGCTGAGGTGGAGTCGCACCCGTTGGCCGGTACCGCAGCCCGAAGCGGCGACCCTGACGCCGATCGCCGCATCGAAGCGGCGTTGCTCGACTCGGAGAAGGAGCGAGCCGAGCACCGGGCCGTGGTCGACGCGATCGCCGGCGGGCTTCGGCCCGCCATGGCCGAGCTAACAGTCCCCGATTCGCCGAGCATCGTCGAGCTTCGCAACGTCTCCCATCTCGGCACGCACATCACCGGTCTGCTCCGCCAGACCCCGGACGGCGTGTTTCCCAACGCCCTCGAGGTGCTCGCCCTGATCCATCCGACACCCGCCGTCGCCGGCACGCCGGTGGACCTCGCGCTCGACTACCTCGCGAAGGCAGAGGAACTGGACCGGGACCGCTACGCCGGTGCCGTCGGTTGGATCGACTCCACCGGTGACGGCGAATGGCACCTCGGCATCCGGTGCGCCCTCGTGGACGGTCCGACCGCCCGGTTGTTCGCCGGCGTCGGGATCGTGCCGGACTCCGATCCGCGAGCCGAGCTCGCCGAGACGCAGCTCAAGCTGCAAGCCTTCCTGGCAGCTGCTGTTCGCCCCTGATCGGGATCAGCGCCCGAGCGCCGCATAGCGCCGCACGATCGGCGCAATGAGGTCAGGCCGCTCGAACGGCACCAGGTGAGCTTCACCCTCCAACGAGACGAACTCGGCGCCCGGAATCCGCTCGACCAGTGCGCGTACGGCTGCCCGCGGCACGATGTGGTCCGCCGTGCCATGCACGACGACGACCGGGAGCCTCAGCTGCGGGAGGCGTCGCTGGACCGCTGCGGTGTCGTCGAGGAGAAAGCGCTGCTCCGCCAAGAAACTCCTCCTCGCCGTGGCGCTCATCGGCAGCTCCTCCAACCAGAGCAAGGCGCGAACCGAGGGGAGGCGTGCGAAGCGCTCGGCCAGCGTGTTCATGCGGGTCGTCTTCGACAACCGCCGGGCCGCCTCGATGCCACGACGGGTTGCCGTCCATCCGGCCCGGATGACCGGGTCGCCCAGAGCGGGCACGGCAAGCAAGCGGTCGAAACGGTTCAACGCTGAGTCCACGCCCACCGACGCCAACAGCACGAGCGAGCCCACGATGTCCGGGTACAACAGCGCCAGCTCGATGGCCACTCCCCCGCCGAGCGAGTGGCCCACGACGGTGACGGGCGCCTCGAGCCCAGCCGAGGTGGCGATGGCAGCGAGGTTGGCCGCGTTGTCGGCCAGCGACATGGCCGGGCGCTCGTCCCGGCCCCATCCGGGGCGATCCGGGGCCACCACGCGATGGTCCCGCGACAGTAGCTGCGCGAGCCGCTTCCAGTCGGCCCCGCTACCTGGTTGACCGTGTACGAGGAGCACGGCAGGGCCGGAGCCCTCGTCGATGGCGACCGTCATCGATGGGCTACGACCGGGACCCACCCATGCGGTCCGACGTGTCGCCCGAGCGGGTGCCGGCCCGGCCGCCGAGCATGCGTGAGCCGGAACGGTTCAGCTTCCGCAACCCCCGCAACATCCGCCGGAAACCCCACCACGTGACGAGCAGCAATGCCTCGATCACAGTGTCGCTCGACATCTTCGAGGTCCCGAGGGCCCGGTCGACGAAACGGATCGGCACTTCCCGCACCCGGGCGCCGGCCTGCAGTGACCGGTAGGTCATCTCGATCTGGAAGCCGTAGTTGTCGGCCCGCACCGAATCGAGGTCGATCCGGCGAATCAGGTCCGCGGCGTAGGCCCGGAAGCCGGCCGTCGAGTCCTTGACGCCGAGCCCGAGCATCGCCTCGGCATAGAGGTTGCCGCCGCGCGAGAGCAGCCGGCGTGCGAGGGTCCAGTCCGGGATCGAACCACCGGGCACGTACCGAGACCCGATCGATACCTCGTAACCGCTGGAGAGCGGGGCGATGAGGGACTCGAGCGCGTCGGGGTCGTGGGAGAAGTCGGAGTCCATCTCGACGAGGACGTCGAAGCCGTGCGCAAGGCCCCACCGGAACCCGTCCCGGTATGCGCTCCCGAGCCCGGACTTCGAAGGCCTGCGGAGTAGCTCGATCTGGCCCAGCTGTTCGGTGGACTTCTCGACGATCTCGGCGGTCCCGTCCGGGCTGTTGTCGTCGACGACGAGGATGGACGCAGCGGGCAGCGCCAGGCGGACGCGATCGAGCATCGTTGCGATGTTGGCCGCTTCGTTGTAGGTGGGCAGGACGACGAGCACGCGCACCGGATGAGCCTATCCGGGCACTGTCGCCGTGCCGGAGGCACCAAAGCGCGCAGGGAACTCCACCTCAGAGCGGCAGTGGTCGGCAGAGCGCCTATCGGCCTGCAAGCATGGAGGCATGGATCGCCCGCCGACGCCACGCGTCCGGTGATGCCCGCCGCCGCGGACCGGCGACACCGCTGGTGGCACGTCCCCAAGTTCCTCCGCAACGGTCTCGTCATCGGCGTACTCATCGTCGTGGCCTGGTACGTCATCATTCCGGAAGTCTTCGCTGCCAACAAGGACATCGTTCAGCTGGAGAACGTGAACGTCCTGCTCCTGCTGCTCGGCCTCGGGCTCGAAGTGGCCTCGCTGTTCGCCTACGCAAAGCTGACGGTGACCGTCCTGCCTCCGAAGTCGCTCTCCCTCTCGAAGGCATGGCGCATCAACCTCGCCTCGTTGGCCGTGGGACACCTGATCCCGGGCGGCACGGCAGGGGGAACCGGGGCGAGCATCCGACTCATGACCAACGAGGGCTTGTCGGGCACCGACGTCGGTGTCGCCACCGCCACCATGGGAATCGGATCAGCCGTGCTGTTGAACGCCATGTTGTGGCTGGCGCTCATCATCTCGATACCGCTCAACGGCGTGAAACCGGTCTATGAGTGGGTGGCACTGGTGTCACTGCTGCTACTCGGTTTCTTCGCGGCGTTGATCGCCGGGTTCGCCAAGGGGGACGGCTGGGCAGTGCGTGCGCTCCGCCGGCTCGCAAAGCGCTTCCGCTTCATCCCCGAGGAGAAGCTCGAGGCCGTCATCATCCAGATCGCCGAACGAATCAAAGCGTTCTGGAGCGATCAGGACCTCGTCAGGCGGGGCATCATCTGGGCGGCCCTCAACTGGCTCCTCGACGCCTCCTGCCTCTGGGTCTGCCTGCTCGCGTTCCATCACTACTTGAACCCGATCGACCTCTTCGTCGCCTATGGCGTCGGCAACGTGCTGGCGGCGATCCCGCTCACTCCTGGCGGGCTCGGAACCGTTGAGGTCGCGGTCGGGGCTCTGCTTCGAGGGTTCGGCGTGCCGACGCTCATCGCAGCCTTCGCCGTGCTCGGCTGGCGCCTGTTCAACTTCTGGCTCCCCATTCCCGCCGGTGGCGGCTGCTACCTGTCGCTCCGGGTCGAACGGGGGGCGACTTTGCGGGAGATGGCGACGAACGCGAGGCGGTCGCGCGGCGGTGGCGGTGGCAAGCCAGCGAGCAAGGCGAAGAACACCAGGCGCTCACACGGGGATGAGGGTACCGATTCCGGGCCTAGCGGTGTCGTCCCGCCGATCAGTTGATGCCAGTGGCCTGATCGAGGTCGATCGCCGCGCCGGCCGCCAGCCAGAACAGTTGCTCGCGGACGTCGTGTGCCTTGACCCAGCCTCGGTGGTCCCAATCGTCCCCCGCCAGGCTGTCGCCGGCGTAGAGCAACTGCCCGAAGCGCAGGCCGCGGAACGCGGCGACGGCGATCAGCGCTGAGGCTTCCATCTCGACGGTGATGCAGCCTTCGGCCCGACGGCGGGCGACTTTCGAGCGCGTCTCCCGGTAGAACGCGTCCGTCGTCCAGGTCATGCCCGTCGTGTGCGGGACGCCCTGGCTCTGGAGCCACGACTCGAGCCGGGCGACGACCGCCGGATCCGCCTCGACGGTCCGCGACGGCGGCAGGTAGTGGAACGACGTGCCCTCGTCGCGGAGCGCCGACGACACGACGACGACGTGCCCGAGGGTCAAGTCGTCGTTGAGCGCGCCCGCGCCACCGCAGGCGACGACGGTCCGGCACCCGTAGGCGATGACCTCCTCGAGAAACCCAGCCGACAACGGCGCCCCCAGCCCCGGCTGGAAGAAGGCCAGCGGTTGTCCTTCGTGCTCGATCTCCCAGATCCCATGTTGCCCGTGCTCGGCGGTCAGGTGGCCGACCAGCCGGGCGTCTCGCTCGGCGGCGATCCGCTCCACCACATCCCCGAAGAAGCAGGCGACGGCGACCGCTGGCAGGCTGTCCGGCTCGCCCAGGCGCCCGGAGCCGAAGTGCGACGTCGGCTCGATCATCGCCTCGGTGTCCGGGTCGAACTCGAGGAGCGCGACGTCGGGCGAGAGGCCCGGATCGCCGGCACCGCTCACGGCTCTCCCGCGAAGTAGGCGCGCTGGACCATCGTGGTGAGCGTCGGTGACAATCGGCCGGGGTCGACTCTCGACACCTGGTTCGACACGTAGAACGACGAGCGCTCGATCAGCAGGAACAGCAGGGCCGCTCGGGTCCGGCGCTCCGCCTCCGTGGCCCCGATCGAGCCGTAGCCGGAACGCTCCAGGACCGCTTGCATCTCGTCGAACATCGCCCTCACGGCCGCCGTGCCGCTGTCATGCATCGGCGAGTCGGCGGGCCCTGTGAGCTCGGTCCAGGCTCGGATGACGCCGCTGTATCGCTGGTTCAGCTCGTGATAACGGCCGAGCAGGGATTCGATCCCAACACGATCCGGCGAAGGAGAGCCGGCCTCCTGCAACCCACGGGCAACATCTCGCATCTCGCGGAAGCACGCCCTGCTCAGCTCCTCGAACAGCTGCTCCTTGCCGGCGAAGTACCGGTAGAAGCTCGCCCGGGACGTCCCCGACGACCGGATCACGTCATCGACCGTGGCTGCTGCGTAGCCGCGAGCCGCGAACACGCGCTCCCCCGCCGCCAGGAGCTCGGCTCGGACGTCGCCCTCGGCCATCGATGAATCCTCTCACGTGCTCGTGGGTGGTCCTCTGCCACTGCGAGCACAACATGACATCGCCGTCTCGTCACCCTATGGCCGACTGGTAGCGTCCGGGCGTCTATTGCAAACTCGGGGGATTGCCTGCATGACGGACTCGCCGTACGACGCCGCGACGATCTGGGATCTCGTCGTAGCGCGGTCGGAGCTCTCCTCCGACCGACCGATGTTGCGCGACGCCGCAGACCGCATGCTCACCTTCGGCGATTTCCGCTACTCGGCCGAGCAGGTCGCCGCCGGGTTGCACTCCATCGGCGTCGGGGATGGCACGGCTGTCACCTGGCAGGTGCCGACGACGATCGAGACCATTGTCCTGGCGGCGGCCTTGGCCCGCCTGGGTGCCCTACAGAACCCGATCCTGCACATCTACCGGGAACGCGAGGTGACCGCCGCCGTCGGAGGCACTCACCCGAAGGTGATCATCATCAAGCCGGAATGGCGGGGCACCGACTACGGCGCCATGACCGAATCCGTGCTTGCGAGCCTCGGGTACCCGGCTCCGCGCTGGGACGGTGACGGCGGGGACGCCGCCGGCGAAGGCGAGCGCCCGATCGTCCTCAACCTGGACCATCTCCCGATCGGCAACCCGGCCGACCTGCCCCCGGTCGTCGGTCGACCTGGCGAGGATCCGGTCCGGTGGATCTACTACACGTCGGGCACCACGTCGGAGCCGAAGGGCGTCCTGCACACCGACGGCACGTTGCTCGCTGGCGGCAAGGGCCTGGCGCTGGCGCTCGGTCTCAGCGAGGACGACATCGGTTCGATCGCGTTCCCGTTCGCGCACATCGCAGGGCCCGACTACCTCATCACGATGCTCCTCTCGGGTTTCCAGGCTGTCGTGCTCGAAGCGTTCGCGCCCTCGGAAGCGGTCGAGGTCTTCCGCCACCACGGCGTGACGATGGCCGGCGGCTCGACAGCGTTCTACCAGGCGCTGCTGGCAGAGCAACGGAAGACCCCCGATGTCCGTGCGATTCCCTCGTTGCGTGCGCTGAGCGGTGGAGGAGCCCCGAAGCCACCGGACATCTTCCACGCCGTGCTGGCGGAGATGGGCGTGCGGATCATCCACGGCTACGGGATGACGGAGATCCCGATGATCTCGATGGGTACGCCGTCGGACACCGACGAGCAACTGACAGCGACCGAGGGGGCGCCGGTGTCCGACGCCGAGGTCCGCATCGTGACGGCTGAAGGCGCGGTGGCCGAGCCTGGCGTCGAGGGGGAGGTCAGAGTGCGGGGGCCGATGGTCTGCAAGAGCTACACGGACCCGGAGGTCACAGCCCGTGCCTTCGACGCCGACGGTTGGTTCCGTACCGGCGACCTCGGGCACCTTCGGCCCGACGGCCACCTCGTGCTCACGGGGCGCTTGAAGGATGTCATCATCCGCAAGGGGGAGAACATCTCTGCTCGCGAGATCGAGGAACTAGTCTATGCCCATCCGAAGATCGGCGATGTGGCGGTGATCGGCCTGCCCGACGCCGAGCGTGGCGAGCGCGTCTGCGCAGTCGTGGAGCTCGTTCCGGGCGCGGACGGGCTCACGCTCGACGAACTTGCCGCCTTCCTCTCCGGCCAAGGGCTGATGCGCCAGAAGATCCCCGAGCAGCTCGAGGTCCTCGACGCCTTGCCTCGCAACGAGACCCTCCGCAAGGTGCTCAAGTACCAGCTCCGCGAGCGGTTCGGGGCGATGGGGTCATGAGCGATCCGGCGGCGGGAGTGCCCGTCATCGAAGGTTGGTTCACGACGGGTCCAGAGCCGGCGCTGCTCGGTACCCGTTGCGACGAGTGCGGGACCGTGTTCTTCCCTCGCGCGACCGGCTTGTGCCGCAACCCCGCCTGCCGGGGCCGCAACCTCCAAGAGGTCGAGCTGTCACGCACCGGCACGGTGTGGAGCTGCACGGATGCCCGCTACCAACCGCCGCCGCCCTTCATCGCCGCCGATCCCTACGAGCCGTTCGCGATCGCGGCCGTGCAACTCGCCGCCGAGCAGCTGGTCGTGCTCGGACAGGTCGCTGCCGGCTACGGCGTCGACGACGTTGCCGTCGGCTCACCGGTGGAGCTCGTGATCGAGCCGCTGCACGAGATCGACGGCGTTGCGCAGCTCGTGTGGCGCTGGAAACCGATTGACGACGGAGGCGCCCGATGACCGCAGACGTTGCCGTGCTCGGCGCCGGGATGCACCCCTGGGGCAAGTGGGGCCGCAACTTCGCCGAGTACGGGATCGAGGCGGCGCTCACGGCGCTCGACGATGCCGGCGTCCCGTGGTCCGACGTCCAGTTCGTCGCCGGCGGCGAGACCATCCGCAACGGCTACCCCGGCTACGTCGCAGCCTCGACGTTCGCCCAGGCGCTCGGCTGGAACGGTGCCCGTCTGGCCTCGGCCTACGCGGCATGCGCGTCGGGCGCCCAGGCGCTCGAGGCTGCCCGGACGCGGATCCTCGCCGGCCTGTGCGACGTGGCCTTGGTGGTGGGGGCTGACACGACGCCGAAGGGGTTTCTTGCGCCGACTGCCGGGGAACGATGGGATGACCCTGACTGGCTCCGCTTCCGCGTCCTCGGAGCGACGAACCCCACGTACTTCGGCTTGTACGCCCGCCGCCGGATGGATCTGTACGGCGCCACCGAGCGGGATTTCGCTCAGGTGAAGGTCAAGAACTCGCTCCATGGCCTCACGAACCCCAACGCTCGCTACCGCAAGGCCGTGACGCTCGACGAGGTGCTCGCCTCGCCAGTGGTGGCTCACCCACTGCACCTGCTCGAGATCTGCGCCACCTCGGACGGTGGCGCCGCCATCGTGCTGGCGTCGATGGACTACGCCCGCCGGCACGGGGTCGGAACGCCCGTGCGGGTGCGGGCGATCTCGACGGTGTCGCCTCGTTTCCCCAACACCGTCATCGAGATGCCGAACTTCGCCACCGACTCGGCCGCGGCTGTGGCAGCCCCCGAGTGCTCGTTCCGGGACTCGATCGCCTTCGCCGCCTACACCGAGGCCGGCATCGGGCCGGAGGAGCTCTCACTGGCGGAGGTCTACGACCTCTCGACGGCCCTCGAGCTCGACTGGTACGAGAACATCGGTCTGTGCAAGGAGGGTGAAGCTGAGCGCTTGCTGGCCGACGGCGACACCACGATCGGCGGGCGCGTGCCCGTGAACCCGTCCGGCGGTCTCGCCTGCTTCGGTGAAGCGGTCCCCGCCCAAGCGCTCGCCCAGGTCTGCGAGCTCACCTGGCAGCTGCGAGGTGAGGCGTCGGGACGCCAGGTCGAAGGCGCCCGAGTCGGCATCACAGTGAACCAGGGCTTGTTCGGCCACGGGTCGGCCGTCCTGCTCTCGCGCTGAGTGAACCTCACCTGGAGCGAGGCTGAGCAGGCGCTGCGGTCCGAGGCGCGGGCGTGGCTGGCGGCGAACGTGCCGGGCGATCTCGGATCCGGAGACACCCGCGATGGCTTCGAGCGCCATTTGGAGTGGGAACGGTTGCTCTTTCGTGACGGCTGGGCGGCTGTCTCGTGGCCGCGCGCCTATGGCGGCCGGGACGCGACGTTGTGGCAGTGGCTGATCTTCGAAGAGGAGTACTACCGGGCCGGCGCCCCACAGCGGGTGACGCAGAACGGCATCTTCCTCCTGGCCCCCACCGTGTTCGAGTTCGGCTCACCCGCGCAGCAGGCGTCGATCCTGCCGCGGATGGCTGCCGCCGACGATCTCTGGTGCCAGGGCTGGTCGGAGCCGGGCGCCGGGTCTGACTTGGCCGGAATCGCATGCCGTGCCGAGCGGGTGGAGGCCGGTATTGGCGGCGGCGGCTGGCTGCTGAACGGCCAGAAGACCTGGACCACACGGGGGGCGTTCTGCACGCACCTGTTCGGCCTGTTCAGGACCGACCCGGAGTCAGAGCGCCACCGTGGGCTGACCTACCTGCTCGTTCCCTTGTCACTGGAAGGCGTCGCCGTTCGGGGGTTCGGTCGTCTGGATGGGGATGAGGGTTTTGCAGAGGTCTTCTTCGACGATGTGTTCCTGCCCGACGAATCGCCGTATGGCTCCTGGGTGCTCGGCGAGCCGGGCAACGGCTGGTCCGTCGCCATGGCCACGACCGGCTCGGAGCGCGGGTTGACGCTGCGCTCGCCGGGCCGCTTCACGGCGACGGCCGCCCGGCTCGTCGAAGCGTGGCGGGCATCGGGCTGCACGGACGGAGCGCTCCGCGACCGGATCGTCCGCGCCGTCATCCGTGCCGAGGCCTACCGGCTCTTCACACTGCAGACCGTCACCAGGATCGTCGAGAGCGGTGGCCGCTCCGGCCCGGGCGCTGAGTCCTCCATCAACAAGATCTGGTGGTCCGAGCTGGACGTCGAACTGCACTCGTGTGCCATGGACCTGCTCGGGCCGACGGCCGAGCTCGAGGGTCCGTGGTCCAAGGGCTGGCAGTTCTCCCTCGCCGGCCCGATCTACGCCGGGACCAACGAGATCCAGCGGGACATCGCGGCTGAGCGTCTGCTCGGTTTGCCCCGGTCGCGACGCTGATGCGCTTCTCGTTCACACCCGAGCAACTCCAGCTTCGCGAGGCGGTGGTCGGCCTCCTGGAATCGCTTTGCCCTCCGGCCGCCGTCCGCCACGCATGGGCGGCGCCGCCAGGCGCGCTCGACCGAGCAGTGTGGACGGCGCTCTCGAAGATGGGCGTGTTCGAGGTGCTGGTACCGCCAGCCGACGGTGGACTCGGGCTCGACTGGTGCTCACTCGTCCTCGTGCTGGAGGCGACCGGCCGCGCCGGCCTGCCCCACCCCGTCGTCGAGACCGCTGCGATCGCGGCACCGCTGCTCGGAAGCGGGTTCGCCCCGTCCGGCCCTGCCCAGATGATCTCAGCATCGCTCGGAGGCTCGCCGGCCGCCTGTGGTGACGACGCCGACTGGCTCGTCGTGGACCACGACGAGTCCGTGCTGCTCGTGCCCCGAGCCGGCGTGCTGGGCACGGCCGTCCAGTCGGTCGACCGTGGGCGCCGTCTGCTCGCCGTCGAGGCCATCGACCCCACCGCCGCCCAAGTCGTGGCGGAAGGGCCGGCTGCCGTGGCCCAGGCGCTCGACCGGGCGGCGCTCGGGGCGGCGGCTCAGCTCCTCGGGCTGTCCCAGA
This sequence comes from Acidimicrobiales bacterium, assembly GCA_050010115.1. GTDB lineage: Bacteria > Actinomycetota > Acidimicrobiia > Acidimicrobiales > Bog-793 > JAKACA01. The sequence continues at coordinate 34,815 of JBEKLQ010000032.1, forward strand.
CGATGCTCGACATGACGGTGGCTCACGTCGCCAACCGCCATCAGTTCGGCGTCCCGGTGGGCTCGTTCCAGGCCGTCAAGCACCGCCTCGCCGACGCGCTCATGGAGCTCTCCTTCGCCAAGCCGGTCGTGTACCGTGCCGCCTGGTCGCTCTCGGCGGGCGATCCCCATGTGTCATCGCACGTCTCGATGGCCAAGGCCATGGCCTCGGATGCCGCAGAGGTCGTCGGCCGGGCGGCGCTGCAGTGCCACGGGGCCATCGGCTACGCCGTCGAGTACGACCTCCACCTGTACCTCAAGCGAGCCTGGGCGCTGTCGCGAGCCTGGGGCTCGGCCGCCTGGCACCGACAGCGGGTGGCCGCCAGCGCCGGGTTGACCGTGTAGCCGGCCAGAGCACTGCGACTTACGCGCCGTCATCGCCATGCTGTAGTGCCTGTGCCGGCGCGACG
>JBEKLQ010000033.1:0-39323 GCA_050010115.1 Acidimicrobiales bacterium
CTGCATCCGTACCCTGAGCTGCGCTTTGTCGCTACTACCCGAGGTGGGAGCCGAGTGCGGTAGTTCCGCACGCTCGGATCTGTGCGGGGGGCCGCCCGCAAGGGCGGTCCCTACCGCAATCGACTACTGGGACAACCTCGTCCGGCGGCAGATCAGGACGTTGCGTGTACTGACTGTCACCCTGCGGAAGGTGCTGCAGCATTGTAGGAGTGATGGGTCCCGCTGACGAGGAGGTTTACCTCAAGCACGCCGAGGAGCTCACTCGCTTTGCCGCGGGCCTCGTGGGTTCAGCCGCCGCTTCAGACGTCGTCCAGGAAGCAGTCCTCGACGCCAAGAGAGCTCTCGAGCACCGAGAATCTGCACCCGGAGATACGCGCCGTCATCGACGGACTGAGCGTGAGACAGCGGGCCGTCATCCTCCTCACCTACTGGTCCGACCTCGATCCCTCGTCCATCGCCGGCCTCCTGCACATCAGCGAGGGATCGGTCCGTCGCCACCTGGCTCGTGCCAGGGCTCATCTCAAGGAGCGTGTCGACAGTGACATCTGAGGAACGACTCGACTCGTGGATCCGGTCCCGCGTCGTTGCGTTGGTTGAGACTGCCCCGGTCCCACCCTCGCTCGACGAGTTGGCAGCCGGGTCACGTCGCAGGATAGCGAAGCAGCTCGGGATGGGTGTCTCGGCGCGTCGGTGGATGATCCTCGCGACTCTCGCGCTCGCGAGCGTCCTTGTTGTCGCTGCCGTCGCCGTCGTCCATTCCAGTCACCAAGCGTCCACCTCCGGTCGCCACCTGAAGACGCCGAGCCACCGGCCGCCGAGCACGCTCGTTGCTTTCGCCGAGATGAACGCATCCGCGGACGGGGACGCGTTCCCGGCTGCGCCGGTGATGTGGGTCAGCTCGTCCTTCGGCGTCGTTAGCAAACAGACGGACCTCTTGGTCGGCTTGCAGTCGGTCAGGCAGTCACGCACGGCATACGTCTTGCGGCTCAGCGGGCGCTTCGATCTCGGGTCGGGATACTCCAGCGTCTTGTGGATGGCGTGGATCCCCGGGGATGGCTTCACGTCCGCGTTCCCCAGCAACGACCCGAACGAGTTCGCTTTGTCGCGGCTAGGAACCGTCCGCAGCTTCCGGCTGACGCCTCCTGCTCACTTGCAGCGCGTGATCGAGATCACATCCATGTTCCCAGCGGTCTACGACGAGTTGAAGGCCGTGCTCGTCGGGACGTGGGATCCCAGCATGCCGAGCATCCGGGCCGCCGACCTCGCTCCGCTCGGTCCGCCTGCCTTCACGAACGCACACCCGACGTCAAAGCTCGTCGGCCTCGCCGAAGTACCTGCGACTCACACCTGGCACGCCTACGTCCAGTTCGCAGCGTCGTTACTCGCTTCGCCGCTGCAGCAGAACCGCTTCCAGGACGGCAACAACGACGTGATCTTTCATTGGGGCAAGGGTGGGCCCTCGTCAGCCCAGTACGTGGTCGGCGGCAATGGGTGGTGCACGGAGCTCTCCTCGCTGCCGACGTCGGTCCTGCTCGCCTGGAAGCTGCCGATCGCCGATCCGAGCTGCCCCTCGCGCTCGTAGGGGCGCGTGATCGGCGCCGCCCGGTAGCGGCACGGTAACCCTCGGACGTTCAGCTCCCGGTTATCCAGCTGGCTGTGACTGACGCCGATCGGTCGTACTTTTGGCGAAGTTGTAGTACGCTTTAGCTGGAGGTAATACCGATGATCACGACGGTGAACCCGAAAGGCCAAGTGACAATCCCCGAGCCGCTTCGCGCCCGCTACGGGTTTCCAGCCGGTGCCAAGGTGATCTGGCTCGAGCGCGACGGTGATCTCATCCCGAAGCCCCTTCTGTCGCTCGCTGAGCTGGCAGGGCGCTACCCATCCTCGGACGTCGCGTTGACTGAGGCGTTGCTGGCTGAAAGAGCTCTTGATCACGAGCGAGAGAGTAACTAATCGAATCGTTCTTGACGCCTACGCTGTCCTCGCCTTTCTCGGGGGTGAGCGCGGCGCCGAGGAGGTTGCCGAGATACTGCGGATCGGTGAACCCTGGATGACCCTCGTCGCTCTCGGTGAGGTGACCTACATCATCGAACGCAGCCACGGCGTTGGGGCGGCGGACGAGGTTTGGGCGAATCTTCTGGCGGAGGAGCGCCCCGGGGGCATTGCGGTGAATTGGCTCCCGATCGAGACGAGTTTGGTGCGTTGTGCCGCCTCGATCAAAGCGCGAGGCGGTTTGAGCTACGCAGACGCGTTTACTGCCGCTGCGGCATCGGTTCTCGAGTGTCCGGTCCTTACCGGCGACCCGGAGTTTCGCGTCGCCGAAGAGCTTGGTGTCGAGGTTCGCTGGCTCGGGGGCGGCGGGGGCGGCCGTTAGAGGGCACTACGTACGCAACCGGTCTCGCCGATCCCAGCATCCGTAAACAAGGTGGAACCAGATCCCTGCTCGAGAGGGAGCCGCCGAGCACAACCGATGTCGCCTCTGGAGATCGGCATCGACCTCGACGGTGAGCGTGAACTGATAACAGCGAGCTTCACCCATCTCTCATCGTCGCTCGAGATCTCTGCCAGGTGCAGGGGAACGTCCTGCTCACCCCCAGTCGCAGATCCGCGAAGTCGGCCCTCCGACACCAGTCCTGAGCTGGGAGAATGGTCAACCCCCGCTGTCCATCTGATTGTCGATAAACGCTGACTCGCCGGCCCCTGCCCACGGGCGCGCGACCGCTGACAGGGAAACTTTGCACAGTTTCGAATAACCCTGACTCTGCGCACTTGGCGTCGCGTCTCCCGGACGCGACATCCAGCGGCCGCCGGCGCAAGATCACGTGGGCAGGCCACCCGGAGACCCGCGCCTCCCGCCTGGATAGCGGTCCGAGACGCCTAGGCCTGGCCCAAGTCTTTGCTGTTGTCAACGCCCTACTCCGTCGCGCGCCCGCACCCGGCGCAAACGGTGTGACGGTCATCGACGAAGGATCCGTATGCGTGCTCAGCACGTTCAGCACAACGCGTTCCGGCGAGGAACTCTCCCGCGATCATCGGTGGTTGTGGAATGGCTGGCTTCCAGTTCGCTGAGCTCCAGCACCGCACCTCCTCGCCGCGAACCGTCCAAACGAAATCGGGAAGGTCCGTCTCGTTGGCGAACGGCCTGAGCAGAAACCAGGGACGACCGTCCCAGACGCCGGTCTCCCGAAAGGTTCGAAGGGACTCCCGCCACCGTCGCCACCGCCAGTCCGTCTCGTCGTCGAAGGCGTGGATCCTGTCTCCGAATATCTCCTGCGCCTCAGTCTCATTCCCGCAGAGGAACCCGTCGATCCACGCTGCAGCCAACTTAGAGGCAGCAGTCATGATCGTTCTTGGACACGTGGAGCCACTCGTGATCGGCAACGCCCCAGGCGGCAATGCGCCTGTGAACCGCATGGGGGTTGTAGCCGAGCAGTCTTCGCCGACTACACTCACCGTCAACTCCGGTTCGGACTACGGCCTATGCCAAGTTGCCACGACTCGGACTCAGCAGCCGTGGTACCTAGATAGTTGGGAGACATCGGCCAATGCAACCAACGACACCGACCGAGGAAGTAGGGGTATCACTTCTCGCCAGGGGCTTGACGTTGCTTGCCATAACGCTGACCATCTTCTCGACATTCTCGGGACTGGTGACGCTGGGATTCTCAGCTCCCGCATCAGCAACCGGTGGTTCTGTCTTCTCCGGAAACCTCTACGACGCTGACGGAGTTCCGCTCACCGAGAACAACGACGAAGTGGAGGTCAGGCTCTACAACGCAACTGACGGGTCGTTCGAAGTACCTGTCAGTTCCACCGGCGAGGTGTATCTCGAGGGCGATGCCATCCCGGATATGCCGGAGGTGAGCACGGAGACTCTCAATTCGACCGGAGTGGACCTCACGGCCGGAAGCCTGACCGGGCTGGACATCGAGCTTCCCGCCCCCGTGACAATGACGGTCGCTGTCACCGACTCCTCCGACGACCCCGTGAGCGGCGCGACCATCGGTCTCAACGGGACCTGCGACGAGCTAGGCGCCGGAGCCTTCCCATCTGGAATGCCGGGAACCCCTGACGGGGGAAGCTTGACCTTGTACAACGGCAACACCGGCCCTCTCGTGACCGACTCCTCGGGTAACGCGAGCACTCCCGTCCCGCCTTGTGACAGTTGGGCCAGTTCGGCCGGAAGTGAACCACTGGCGCTCACCGTGACGCCACCGAGCGGCAGCAACCTCTCATCGGCTGACCAGACCTACAGCGGCTCAATGGACACCGACACGACGATCCCGGTGACGCTGGCGCGGGTCAGGACGTCATTCTCGAGACGACGGGAGGGACAGAGGTTGTCGGAGACGCGACAAATAAGAGCGGGTTCTTCGCCGTTACCGCACCGCCGGGTGTGTACGACGTTGACTTGTCGGGATCCGTCGGTGACCCGACGACCTACAACGTCACGGTGCCAGGAGTCAATCTGGATACCGGGATGCAGGTCGCGCTGGAACTCCCGACCGAATCCACCACCGTGAAAGTGACTGGTCCTACTGGCCAGGCCGTCGCCAACGCCACAGTCAGCGTGCCGTGCACGGCCACGTCGTTCACATTTCTTGGCGGCACAGCGTCGGGCAGCGAGTGCGCGATGGAGACGACGAATGCATCGGGCCAGGCCGCAGTGACACTGCTCGGGAGAAGTCGAGTGACGGTCACCGTGGATCCGCCAACTGGCTCGGGCCTGCTTCCGAAGAAGATCAGCTTCGTGCCGAGCAATGGCCGGAACGTGACCGTCCAACTAGCGCTAGCCCCCGCGACCGTGACCTGGGCGACGCCTGCAGCCATCACCTACGGAACCGCCCTCGGCCCCACCCAGCTCGATGCGAAGGCCTCGGTTCCCGGCACCTGTTCCTACAGCCCAGCGGCGGGCACAGCCCAGGCTGCGAGGAGTCTGGGCGTACGCGCCTACCTTGGCGGCGGCGCGGGCGGTGGCTGCTCACTCCTAGGAGTACGTGTTGCGGTACTCGGCCACCATCACAACGGCTGGCTCACGAACCTCCGCTGACTGGCAGGAACGTCTTGTCATCTCTCTGTTCTTGTCCATCGATTTGTCCATCAACTCCTGCCATATGGACAACTGAGGAGCTGACAGCCGGAAACCGACTCGAGCTGACGCCAGAGACAGCCCCGGTCCCTCTTTCAAGGTGGCACGATTGATCTGCTCGAGCAGGCACAGGCTGGCTCAATCTGGACTACCTGATGGCGATTCGAATGTCTCATTCCAGCCCTCGTGACCCTCAACCTCGATCCAGAGGCGTTCGTCCGCCTCATCAGGAATCTGGCTCACGGCTACGCCCCTGCACCTTCACCCAAGCTCCCCGGACACCCGCGCAGATTCGGGAGCACCCGCGCGGTATCGAGGTGGTCCGCTCCTGGGCTGGCCCACTCACGAGCGTCACCGAAGGGAGGGTCGTCTACGCGCCGATCGTGCCGATCCGAAGTCGGTCAGGTCGAGGAACTGGGTCGCTTGGCCAAGCGGTCGAGGCGCTGCATTTTCATTCGGTCAGCTCAACCAGTGGACCCAGTCCTGCTGCTCCGGCGGGGGCTCGGCGAGGAAGCCCTGGAGTGCCAAGACGAGGTCTTCGGGGTAGCTGCGCCGGGCACGGTGAAACCGACGCGGGGAGGTAAAGATGACGCCGCCATGACGCTCACCGGTGCTGGCCCAGATTCGCACGATACGGTCGAAGTCCTTGACGTTCTCGGTCACTAGGACCCGATCATCGGGAGTGGCGGCCCGGAGGAGATCTTCGTCGGCCAACCTGGACAACCTCGCGTCCTCAGCCGCCGCTAGCACGTCGTAACCGTTTTGCCGCAGCTGCTCGGCCGCCCTCGGAGAGTGATGTACGTCGAGGAGCAGCTTCATCCGGCAAGCAGCTGCTGGCGACGACGCCAGAGAGCTTCGGATTCCTCGGCGGCTGCAGCGTTGGCGGCGATCTCTCCGTTTATCTCTTCCGGGAAGGCCGCGTAGTAGTCAAGGGCAGCCGCGACCTCCTCGGGTGAGAGGCCGAATAGGTCGACGGCTCTACTGACGCGTTCGGGGACTGGGACGTCACCGCCGACCATGCCGGCGACCACCTCCCAGATATCGGGGCCGCCGACCAGCCCAGCTCGTCTTCCAGTGGCCCCGTCACGAAAGACAACGAGCGGGTGCCGCCGCAACCTGAGTCCTTCTTCGATCAGCTCCTCGGCCAGTGCTGAGGACGAGAGCTTGCGAGCAGCAGCTTCGGTCTTGAGGCGCTGGAGGGCTTCTTGACTCCGGAAGCGGATCGAAAGGGGATGTGGCATGACTACAGTGTAGTCGCGAGCCAGCGGAGACGGCGATCCTCGGTGGCCGGGTTCTGCGCCATCGATCCCAGCTCACACCCAGTCGCAGATCCGAGAAGGTCGGTCCTCCGATACCAGTCCTGAGCCGGGAGAAAATCAACAGATCGGAGCCATTGGGCCTGTGTCACCAACTTGTGAGGAGAGCCTTTACCTGGGCGAGCTCTCGCCTTGAGCGATCGAGCTGGCATCGGCGTCGGGAATTACATGGTCGGACGCCTTGCTAGCCGGATCGGTAGGGTGAAAGATCTTGCCGATGTCTCCGGGTTTCCAGACGAAGGGATTGAGGTCGGTTCTCAGACGTCTGGGCTTTGCCGCTGTCGGCGCGACAGCACTGAGTGTCAGCCTCGGCTTCTCGACATCTGCCCAGGCCACCTCCCCCGCCTGGACCCAGCTCACGCCGACGACGAGCCCACCGGCCCGCTACGTGGGCGATCAGATGGCCTACGACGCGGCGACGAGGAACGTGGTTCTCTTCGGGGGCTACGGAGGTGGCTTCCTTGGAGACACCTGGACGTGGAACGGCACCAACTGGACGCACCTCTCCCCGAAGACGAGCCCGGCGCAGAGGGACAACGCTTCCATGGCCTACGACCCGGCCAGCAAGAAGATCCTGCTCTTCGGAGGGAATAGCAACGGTAGTCCCATCACCGACACCTGGACGTGGAACGGGACGACGTGGACCAAGCTGTCGCCGAAGAAGAGCCCGTCGCCGCGCTTTGCCGCCTCGATAGCCTACGACCCGGCCAGCAAGAAGGTCCTGCTCTTCGGAGGCGATGACAACGGTCATTTCGTCTCCGACACCTGGACGTGGAACGGGACGACGTGGACCAACCTGTCGCCGAAGAAGAGCCCGTCCGCGAGGGCCTGGGCTTCGATGAGCTACGACTCCGCCACTGGTCAAATGGTCCTCTTCGGTGGCTACGGCGGTGGCTATCTCTCCGACACCTGGACGTGGAACGGGACGACGTGGACCAAGCTGTCGCCGAAGAAGAGCCCGTCTTCACGCTCCGCGGCCTCCATGACGTACGACCCGACCACAGCGACTCTGCTCCTCTTCGGGGGGGACAACCACACGACTTCCACCGAGTTCGGAGACACCTGGACGTGGAACGGGACGACGTGGACCGAGCTGTCGCCGTCGAAGAGCCCTTCACCCAGAGACGGTGCCGGATTGGCCTATGACCAGCGGACCGGCAACGTCGTGCTGTTTGGTGGAGAGCAAACTCCGACCAGCGATTTGGCCGACACATGGAAGTGGGGTTAGCGAGGGGCAACCCCGCATGCGACGCTGCTCAAGCTGGCCGTGCGCAGCTCATCGCCGAGGTCGGCGGCGACACCCTGCGATCTGTTGTGATCAATGCGAGATGGGTCGGTCGGGGATACTCGCGCTGTGATCGGGGCAGTGGTCTTCGACCTCGACGGGGCGCGGACCGCAAGATGCTCCGGATCGCTTCCTTCCCCGGACCGGCACTTCGAGGCGACGCCGTTTCGGGCGCTCGTTCTGGGCGACCTCTCGAGATGCACACCTGCCGACTCGGTGTGCTGTCTGCATACCGACCTGGCCTTGCCCCTTGGTGACAGAGTGACCAGTTCTGGGCCTTGTCGGTTGCTGGGCGCTAATGGGTGAGCTTGTCGGGGTCGGTAAGGCTTGTTCGTCGGGCAACGTCAGCCCGCGGGCGCTTCCGCGCGACGGAAAGGGCCATTGGACGCTCGATCCCGCCTGCATCGTTCGCCAGTAACCTTGCCCTTCTCCCACCCTCGTCTCGAAAGGTATCGCCTCCCATGCGCGCAGTCGCCATCGAAGCCTTCGGGACCCCGGTCCGCGTTCTCGAGCTGCCCACACCAGACCCCGCACCCGGCGAAGTCCTCGTGAAGATCCACAGCGCCTCGGTCAACGGCTTCGATCTGGCGGTCGCAGCCGGAATGCTCGAAGGTGCCATGGAGCACCGCTTCCCGGTCGTGCTCGGCAAGGACTTCGCCGGCACCGTCGAGGCCGCCGGCGAGGGTGGCCGCCGCTGGCCGGCCGCCCTCCGCACCGCCCGAGGGCCTAGCTCTGGACGAGGAGATGCTTGCGGACGAACAGCAGCGCGACAAGAAGGGGACTCGCTAGAAGGGCACGGTCAAGGCCAGTCGCAGATCCGAGAAGTCGGTCCTCCGACACCAGTTCTGAGCTGGGAGAATGTGTCCACGGAACCTCGGGGAACGCGCCTCAATGGGGAACGATAGTTTCAGCCTGGCGGTCGAGCATCTGAGGGTGACCGGATCCTCGTGAGCTGATCCACCCGTTGTGCGAGTCCGATCCCCCATCATGGGGAAGGAGGACCACACGACATGAAGCGACGCAGGCACACCCCCGAGCAGATCGTGAGAAAGCTCGCAGAAGGCGAGAAGCTGCTTGGCCAGGGACAGGTGATCGGTGGGCATGTCTAGCCTGGGTGGATACAGGAGTCCAGCGTGAGCAAGGGGAGACCATGACCACACTTGAGAACCGGCCGAACACCGCACTCCTCGTCGTCGACGTGCAGAACGGCGTCGTCAAGGGGGCTCACGAGCGCGAAGCGGTCGTCGCGAACGTCGGAAGCCTTGTCGAGAAGGCGCGGCGGGAACGGGTCCCCGTCGTCTGGGTCCAGCACTCCGACGAGCAGCTTGCGAGGGGAAGCGACGACTGGCGGATCGTCCCCGAGCTGACTCCGGGCGACGCCGAGCCGCTCGTCGAGAAGAACTACGGCGACTCCTTCGAGGACACCACCCTTGAGACCGTGCTGTCGGGCCTCGGTGTCGGGCGACTCGTCGTCGTCGGCGCACAGACCGATGCGTGCATCCGCTCGACGCTCCACGGCGCGTTCGTCAGGGGGTACGACGCGACCCTTGTCAGCGACGCCCATACGACGGAGGACCAGACGGCATGGGGGGCGCCGCCGCCGGACCAGGTCATCGCGCACACGAACTTGTACTGGACCTACCAGACGGCGCCGGGGCGGACGGCCGGGACGGTCGAGACCCAGGACGTCGACTTCGGCGGGACGTCCTGAAGCCTGTGCTGGTCCTACCGGCGCTCCGCCGACGTCGCCGCCGTGATCGCAACGCTCGGCGCCAAGCACAAGTTCATCAAGCCGCACTGCCCCGTGGCAGCACGTCTGGATCGAGTCCTTCAACGGAAGGCTCCGCGACGAGTTCTTGAACGTCCAGCTCTTCGAGACCCTGCTCGAGGCGAAAGTCCTCCTCGAGGACTGGCGGATCGACTACAACACCAAGACCGCACTCGGCGCTCGGCTGGCTCAGCCCAGTCGAGTACATCGAGGCGTAGCGAGCTGTCCTCGCGATGGCTCTCGGCCACGTCTGCTCGTTGCTTCCGGCTTCGTCCGAGGGGCACCGCAGCCTGCGTCGTCGTCTCTGTCGCCAGCGATGACGACCGAGGCTCTCACAAGTGCGGGGGCTCGACTCGCTCGACGGTTTGGACTCGATCCAATGACCGGTCGAAGGAGGCAATCTTCATCACGCCTGTGCTCTCGGCGCAGGCGACGAGATAGGCCTCCGCAAAATCGATCCGGTCGGTCTCGTACACCTCGACTGACCGCAGCAGCAGCGAAGGGTCGACGCAGACGACGGAGTCGAAAGCGATCAATGACCGCACCGCCTCGGCGACTTGCGGGCGAGGGGCCTCGTAGAAGGACTCGAGGACGTACACCGTCTCGGCGACCACGAGATCCGTGAGCAACAGCGCGTTCTTCCTCTCCAGGTACGCCGTCGCCCGCGCGGACATGTCGGGAGGATCGCCCGTCAGATGTCGGACCAGTATGTTCGTGTCGACGAAGGCACTCACCGACCCGCTGACATCCGCGCCGTTCTCGTCCTCCGGATGACGTCGTCCCACGCCACGTTGCGCTTGGCAGCCGGCACCTTGATGCTGCCAGCCAGTTCCAAGAAGTCCGGTGTCCGCGCCAGCACGGCCCGGTTGCCCTCGACGCGAAACAGGACTTCGTCCCCTTCCTTGATCCCTAGTGCATCACGAACGACCTTGGGAACTGTCACCTGCCCCTTCGTCGTGACCTTCGCGGCAGCGTCCATCAGCCGTCCTCCTTACTCACTCGTTGGAGTAAGGATATCGTTTCTGATCAGTCTGGTCGGTCGGCTCAGGTGCTTCATTGCACGACTTAAGGTGGCAACGGTGGCTTGCCGCCCCGCATTCATCCCTCGAGGGAAGCACGACCGTAAGGGTGCAGGTCAGAGCCAGTCGCAGATCCGCGACGTCGGCCCTCCATCTGCGCACCCTACCGACACTTCCCCACTGGCCGTTGACAGGCCGGGCGCCTCGGCACCTGGCGTTGACAGCATGGCGCCGATTCCGCGCATGGTCACGGTCGGCATCCCCCCCGTCGAGGCTCCACGACCAGAAGGCGCCATCGGCGGTTGGAGAAGAATCGTGCAACGGGGAACGACCAGCGGACAGTTCTTAATGTGACCTCGATCGAGCGTGCAGAGGCAACCGATCACGCGCGGTGGCTTCGAGCGCTCAACGGAGATCCGAACGGGTTCTCGGAGATCTACGACCGCTACGCAGATCGAGTGCTCGGCTACGCCCTTCGCCAGACTGCGTCGTGGGAGCTTGCCCAGGACGTGGTTTCGATCACGTTCCTTGAAGTTTGGCGGCGCCGCACCAACGTGCGCTTCGATGACGACGGCAGCGTCGCAGCGCATGACCGTAGAGCAACGCCTGAAGGAGGTGCTCGGCGTGCTTGACCTGCTACCGAGGCGAGATCGGGAGGTGTTGTCGCTCGCGAGCGCTGGACTGGACTCGACGGCCATCGCCACTGCTCTCGACATCAGCGAAGTCGCTGTCCGTTCTCGGCTCTCTCGAAGTCGGAAGCGTCTCGCAAAATAGGAGGTCGTGATCTGGTGGGAGGTGCTAATGCTCATGCGCGTTGGGAAACGGTGGCGTCGACGGCGCCCGATTGGTCGGCCAGAGGCGGTCGTTGGCGAGGTCGTTGAGACTTCGCCAAGCGGGTGACAAAGCGGCGACACGGGCGGTCATGAGCTGCACCGACAGGTAGTCCGTGCTGTCGCCGGTCCCCGGCACCTCAGGGTCGTGCTTAGGGGCAGCCCAGTCAGACATGAGGGTGGCGAGGTCATTGAGCCGGGGATCGTCGGGGTCCCAGTCGTAGGCCTCGTCGCAGGCGAGGTAGAGGCGGCGAAACTCGGGGTCGGTGAGCTGACGGGCCTTTTCCGCTGCCCATGCCGAGACCAGTTCGGGGGAGAGGGCGGCGACGAGGATCCACGCGTCGCGTTCGATGCCGACGGTCCGCTCGCTCACGCCCATGGCCCGCTCGGTGTCCAAGGTGGAGATGACCTCTCTGGGGAGGTAGAGATGCTCGCCCTGGGTGAGCTGGGCCAGTCGTCGCCGGCGGTGTTGTAGCTCGCGGATCTGGCTTCCGAGCGCACGGCCGATACTGTCGACGGCGTCAGCGAAGTCGTTGGGAGTGGCGTCGAGGAGCTCTGCGATGCGGGCGAGTGGCACGCCGGCCTCGGCCAGGGTCTTGATCCGGACGAGGTCGACGACGGCCTGGGCGCCGTAACGGCGGTATCCCGAGGCGTCGCGGGCCGGCTCTGCGAGCAGGCCGCAGGCGTGGTAGTGACGGATCGCTCGTATCGTAACCCCGACGTGAGCGGCGAGCTGCCCGATGGTGAGAGACGAGGCTCTCCTCGATCGCTGTTTCGTTCCCTGCTCGCCTGTATTCATCACTCCAGCTTGACTCAGGCAGCCCGGTTGCGGTTGTAGAGGCTGCGGGCCCACAGGTAGCCGAGGACACTGATAGCGACGCACCATGCGACCGCGAGTATGGCGTCGTTGCCGATGGGGGTGCCGGTGAAAAGCCCGCGTAGGGTTTGGATGATCGGGGTGAAGGGTTGGTTGCGGGCGAACCAGGCGACCCCGGCGGGCATGGTGGCAGTGGGCACGAAGGCGCTGCTTATGAAGGGGAGCACGACGACGAGCAGCGAGAGGCTGTTGGCTCCCGCTGGGGTCTTGGCCACCAGGCCGAAGGAGACGGTGAGCCAGGTGACAGCGACAGCGAGCAGAGCGAACACGGCCGTGGCTTCGATCCACTCGACCGCGGTCGCGGTGGGGTGGAACCCGAGGGCGAGAGCGACGGCGACGACCAGTATTGCGCTGATCATGGCGCGGATGAGCCCGCCGAGAACCTGGCCGGTGAGCACCGAGGTGCGGGTGATGGCCATGGCGCGGAACCGGGCGATGATGCCCTCGGTCATGTCGGTGCTCACGTTCAACGCTGTGATCTCCGCGGTCGAGCAGGCGGTCATCAAAAGGATCCCTGGGGTGAGGTAGTCGATGTAGCCGCCGCCGGAGGGCACGACCGCACCGAGCCCGGCGCGAAGGGTGTGGCCGAACACGCCGGCGAACAAGAGCAGGAAGAGGACCGGCACCATCACGCCACTGAGGCTCACCATCGGGTAGCGCACCGCGTGGCGGATGTCGCGGCGCAACATGGTGGTCGAGTCGCGAACCGCGTAGATGAGCGTGGTCATTTGAGCGTCTCCTGTTGGGGGTTTGCGGTTAGGGCGAGGAACACGTCGTCGAGATCGGAGCCCTGCACGCCAACCCGCTCTGGACTCACCGCATGGCGCTCGAGGGTTCCCAGGAGGGCCGTGAGCGACGCTGGGGTGCTGTCGGTCGGCACCCGCAGCGTGAGGGTGTCGTTGTCGCGAGACGAACCGGTGAGTAACTCTGCGGCGCGCTCCAACGCGTCGGTATCCGCGAAATACAGGCGGGCATGACCCCCGGGGATGCGCCGTTTCAGCTCGTCGGGTGTGCCCTCGGCGACGATTCGTCCGTGGTCGAGCACCGCTATCCGGTTCGCGAGCTGGTCGGCCTCGTCAAGATCCTGGGTAGTGAGAAGCACGGTGGTGCCGGCGCCGGCCAGCTCGCGGACGATCTGCCACATGGTGCGGCGGCTGCGGGGGTCGAGGCCGGCGGTCGGCTCGTCGAGGAAGATCACCCGGGGATCGCCGACGAGGGTCATGGCCAGGTCGAGGCGGCGGCGCATGCCTCCCGAGTAAGTGGCCGCGGTCCTTCCCGCCGCGTCGGCCAGGTCGAAGCGGCCGAGCAGCTCGCCGACCTTGCGGCGGGCGGCCCGACGCTCGATGTGGTGGAGGTCGGCGATCAGCATGAGGTTCTCGTTGCCGGTGAGCAGGTTGTCGACCGCGGAGAACTGGCCTGTCACCCCGATGACTGATCGCACTTTGTCGGCCTGGCGGGCCGGGTCGAACCCGCCGACTCGCACCTCGCCGCCGTCAGGGTTCAGCAACGTCGAGAGGATCCGCACCGCGGTGGTCTTGCCGGCACCGTTGGGGCCGAGCAGCGCGAAGACGGTTCCCTGCTCGACGTCAAGGTCGACACCGTCGAGGACCATCTTGTCCCCGAAGGATTTGCGCAGGCCGCGCACCTCGATGCCGGGGCGGACGGCATTCCTGAGGGCGTGCGGCGGGTCTTGTGCAGACACACCGGCAGCTGCGGGGGAATACACCGGCTGGACGACGGCGTGTGGCCGGGAGGGCTCGTCCATGTTCTCCACTCTCCAACCCTGACGCGAGGTCAAGGTCAAGTCCCTGATCCGGAGCGATCTGACCGGCCGGGTGGTGGACGCACCTGCTACGCGCCTCTAGCCAGCCCATGCTCCTTGCCCCCGGGTAACGCCTGCCGAATCGGGCGCGGTCATCCCGAGATTGGCGTCATCTGTTGTGGAGCCCAGATCGCCCAGTTCTGCACCGACCGCGAGAGTCGCACGGGAGCGTGCCGAGTCATCCCGATCGACGGCGATGCGCTCGACGCCCCAGCGGGCAGCGCGCTGCGGCCCGCTCGGAACGTGCGCCTGAATCCTCGTGCCGGCCCCGAGTTCTGCTCCACCGGCAGACAGGCCGGCCGGGAGAGGGACCGTGCAGGATCGATGCCGATTACGGGTCGAGTCCACGGCTGCCCGGTAGTCGCCGAGCCGAACGGCGTGTCGTCGAGCCGGCAATGTCCCCTGCCGGACTGAGCATTGTGGGAGACGGGGTGGCCGCCTGTGGGCACTTTCCGATGGCCGCGAACATGTGAGGTTCGGGGAGCGACGAGAGTGTCCCGACCGCCTGTCAAAGGCTGGCGTAGAGAGCGTCGATCAGGGCTCGATTGCGGGTGCTCTGCCACCTCGGGATCACATGGTTCATGACGTACCCGAACGCGAGGGAGCGTGCAGGGTCCGCGAAGCCCACGGCGCCACCCGTGCCGAAATGTCCGAAAGCCCCTTCGTTCGGCCCGAAACGACGCCGCGGCGACGTGGGCACGAAACCCAAGCCGAACGCTGCCCACTCGCCCAGGACCGGGCAGTCGCCTTCGGACTGGACCCGCGTCGCCTCGTCGATGAGCGCGGCGCTGAGTACCCGGTCAGGCTCGAGGAAGCCGGCATAGAAAGCGGCGAGACCGGCCGCCGAGCCGTGACCGTTCGTCGAAGGAACTTGGGCCATACGCCACTCTCTAGAGTTCACCACTCCGAAGGAGGAGTAGCCCGGGGGATTGAAGTAGCCGCGCAGGACCATCGCGTCCTCACGTTGCTCCTCGGACTGGGGAAGGACCGCCGGTGAGCGGTCCGACTGCAGGATGACGGTGGCGCAGCGGGCCAGATCCTGCTCGTTCAGACCGAAGTGCACGTCGGCGCCGTTGTCGCGGGCTACGCGCCCTAGAAGCGTCCCCGGCATCTCGCCCGTCAAGCGGCGCGCGATCTCGCCCACCAAGTGGCCATAGGTGTTCGTGTGGTACACGAGGCGGCTTCCCGGCTCGAACCACGCCGGCGTGGAGGCCAGCGACTCGACCATGGTCTCCCAAGACCAGAGATCCTCGTTGGTGAGGGGAGTTGAGATCGCAGGCACCCCAGCGCGGTGGCTGAGGGCGTGGCGTACCGTGGCCGAGCCTTTGTCGCCTTCGGCGAACTCAGGCCAGACGGAGGCGACCGGATCGTCGAGGCCGACGAGGCCCGCGTCCACGAGCCGCAGAACAAGGCAGGCGACGAGAGGCTTACCTGCCGAGTAGAAGTCGACGAGAGTGTCGCGCTCCCACTCGCGACCCGACTCGGGGTCGGACAGGCCGCCCCATAGGTCTACGACGGTCTCGCCGTCGACAACTGCACACACTGAGGCTCCGACCTCGCCGCGCGCGAAGAAGTTCGCCTCGAACTCGTCGCGTACCCTCCCTAAGCCCGGGGCGACGAATCCATGGACCTGGACCATCGACGCATCCTTGCACACTGGTATTCATTGTCTCTCCGCCGTGCGGGCCCACGACCTGGCCTGATTATCAGTGAGCGGGTCCAATCCGACGTTCGCTCGGTACTGCTGCGGCCATAGGGCCCCGGACGACCGGCTCTAGAGCTTCACGGAACAGAAGGTTCCCCGCCCGCTTGCCCTCCGAGCCGCATCGCCTTCAAGAACCGGCTCTTCGAGGAACGCGAGCTCGGCCCTGTTCCGGGCAGCGTGAAGCTCACGGACTTCCTCTTCCGTGCCGCCCGGGCGGCTTCTCGTCGTACCTGGCAGGACGTGACTCCCGAGGAGGCGAGCGGCGTCATCGGTCGCGCGGTCGAGCGAGGCGAGTGGCGGAGGTTGCTGGACCTCGACGAGCTCGAACTGCTAGCGGAGCTGGCCCAGGTGACCTGTAGCTTCGGGTTCAGCGGACGGCCCCACCGATCTCCGCGCCTCGCTCGTGATCTCGAGCGAGAGCGCCCTTCCCCAGGCGGGAGATGCGAGTCGACGTCGGCGGCGCCGGGCGGGTGTGCGGTTCCCGATCGGGCTGCAAGTAACGAGATCGCCTCATCTGTCGCGTTGTCCCACCATCGCATCGAGCTGTCCAAACGCGCCCGATCGACGGATAGGCCAGCAGCACGAAGAAGACGCGCGGACACGCTGTAGCGTCAGCATCGCCCCCCATGGTCAACCCGTCAACGGAGTAGCCCGATGGCGACACCACTACGCCTTATCCCGTTGCTGGAGCAGTTCGATTTCGCGCGCAAGCGCCTCGCCGACCGGATGGCCGGCCCAGAAGGAGACAGCGGAAACGGCGTGAGCATCGAGATCGCCGGCATGACCGACGACGAATATCTGTGGGAGCCGGTGCCAAACTGCTGGTCGATCCGCCCGCGCGCGGCAGGGCCGGGGCCGGGCGCGACCGTTCTCGTCGGCGCGGGCGAGTGGGGGCGCGACTCCGCCCTCGCCTCGCACCCATGGCCACCCCCGTTCACCACGATCGCTTGGCGACTCGGCCACCTCAGCGAGATGCTGACCTTGCGTGCCGACCACACGATCGGCAGCCACGCCCTGACCCGGGACGACTATCGCTTCAACGGTGACGCGGCCGGGGCGCTCGCCGCCTTCGACACCGGCGCTGGGGCTTGGCGCGCTGCGCTGGTCAGTGCCGACGACGCTGCGCTCGACATGGTCGGGCGCAGTACCTACCCCTACGGCAGCGACCCTGATGATCCCTTCATGGAGACTGTCTGGTGGGTCAATCAGGAACTGCTGCACCACGGAGCTGAGATCGCCCTGCTGCGCGATCTCTACTGCGCACGGGGTTGAATGCGTTGCACCGCAAACTCAATCCGATCTCCACTAGCAGGCGCATCGCAAGGCGACGGCTCGGCCGGGAGCGCGAGATCGCCGGATGGACCGCCGAAGCGTATCCTCGGCAATCCTGCGAAACCATATGCTCGGGCGCGGTTCTGTGCGCCGACGCCGCTGACGCGGGTCGCTAAATGAAGTAGAGGAAGGCGCCGATCAGGATGGCGAGAAGGGCTGGTGGCGGGACGCCGCGGCTGTCGACACTCGGATCGACTTCAGGCCCGCGGCCGACTGCCACCCAGCGATCGTGTCTGATTCAGTGGACCTGGAAGGCGATGGATTGGCCATCTACGAGGAGCACCGCCTCCTCCCAGGACAGTTCCTCTCGATCCGCGGCCTCCTGGAGCCTCGTCCGTTCTTGATCGAGCCCGACTTGGCGGGCGGGGTCAGTGGTCAGCTCCCTGAACGCGGCCGAGATTCGCTCTTGGCCACCTAAGCCCGGGGGCTCTCGAGACTGTCGTCGTCTTGGCGATGCGAGCCGACCTCGATGTGCACGACGGCATCGGCTCAATGATGAGCGACGCGCACCCACAAGTCCACGTACTTCGCGACCCCGTTCTCCCTCGTAGCCCGCCGATGCTCGATAGCCGAGCTTCGGTGCCGCCTTCAAGCGATGAAGGCGCCGGTAGAAGCCGTGACAACCGCGTTCCTGCCCCGCCGCTTGGCGGCGAGAAGTCGCCTGTCCGCGGCGGTGAGCGCCACCTGCCAGCCCTTCGCCGGACCGCAGGCGACCCCTAGACTCACGGTTACGTGGAGGCCGGGCGCGACGGTCGTCCAGTCAAGGCCGGAGACAGCGAGCCGCAGCCGCCCGGCGAATCCGCAAGCGCCTGCCAGGTCGACGCCCGACAGCGCCAACACGAACTCATCCCCGCCGTAGCGGATGGCTAGCTGCCCGCTTCGTGTCTTGCTCGAGAAGAGCTGGCCGAGTTGGCGCAGGACCGTGTCGCCGACCTCGTGGCCGAACGTATCGTTGATCTCCTTAAAGGAGTCGATGTCGGCGATGATGCAGGCCACTTCGGTCTGCCGCGCCGCCTCCTCACAGAGGAAGCGTTCGAGCAGCCGCCGGTTGCCGATGCCGGTGAGGGCGTCCTCTTCAGCCGATCGTGTCGCTTCCGCCGCCTGAGTCTGGAGATTCCTGTGCTCCCGCTCGATGTCCACGCGTGCCCAGACCTGCTGCACGAGCTGTCTTGTCTGGCGCTGGTGTATCTCCCACATGTGTCTCTTGACTTCTCGGGCGTCCGCCAGTGCACTCTGGAGGTCGCCAGCAGCCTCCTCGCAAGCGGACCTCTCCTCGAGCGCAAGCATCAAGTCGTGCTCGTCGTCGCTCGCCTCGATGAGCCGCACATCGCGGCGGGCAGCAGCCAGGGCTTCCTCCACCCGGCCTGCCAGGCGGAGACATCGGGCCTCGACCCAGGCGAGGTCGGCGCACTGAGTTTCAGACGTGATCGTGTTCGATTCGCCTCGGAACTCGTCCAGCACTTGCAGCGCATCTTTCATGCGACCTAAGTCGCACAGGACTTCGGCGAGCAGGCGGTGGCTGCCGAGCCGAGGGTTCATCACCGCCCTCTCCTCGAGGAGCAATCTTCGCGCCATCGCCTCGGCGCGTTCGAGCCGTTCGGTGTCGATCTCCAGGTGGGACATTCCTTGCTGCTGGGAGGCAAGCAGCAACGCGTCAGCGACGTTGTACAACTCGCGGCAGACCCTTTCGCGGTCACCTAAACGCTCGGCGGCGGCGAGCGAGAACTCGAACTGCTCAACTGCCCGGTCGTAGTCCAGGTAGTAGTAGCAGAAGACGCCGAGCCGGTTGGTGATCTCCATCCGGAGACGATCATCGTTGACTGAGTCCAGGCCCAGGATGCTCTTTGTCGCCAGTTCCGAAGCGAGCGAGACGTTGCCAAGCCGGGAGGCGTGAGCCGCACCGAGGCTGGCCGCGTCGATGGCCAGCTCAGTGTCGCCTGCCATCTCGAAGAGAGTCATCGCCGCAGCGGCGTCCTCACATGCCTCGCGGTCGAGCGACTGGTGTGATCGCACTCGGGCTCGGCAGATGAGCAGCGGGCCTCTGTCGATAGGGGCCGTTACCGACTCGAGCGCCCTCGTGATCTCTGGCAGGCATGCCTCACAGGCCGCAGGAGTCGACGCCAGACGCGTACGCTCGAGCAACGCGTCGATGTCGACGTCCGAACGGACACTCTCGTTCACACCTCTATGTATCGGCCAGCGCGAGGCGATCCTGAGAACACGGGGATGTGCTCGACATGCCACTTCACGGCAGCATTCGATCGCCAGTGCCCTCCCTGAGCCAAACGCGCCCCAGGCTGCCTGTGGCGGTACGGCGCGGTGTGCGATCCAGCGGGTAGACCATCGCCCCAACTAGAGGACATGAGTGTCGAGCAGGACCTCCGGAACCCGGGCTATCGAGGCAGCTTCGGCAAGAGGTCGACCTCATGGCACCACAAGAGGACATGAGTGTCGAGCAGGACCTTCACGGCCCCTCACCGCGAAATGTGGCCGCGACATCCTCAGGAAGCTCGTCGAAATCGGAGCTCAGGTGGACTCGTCCGGCCCAATAGCCGGGCTGCCAGACCAACCGCCCGCTCAGATCCCTCGCCCCTGATCACCCCTTGGCGTAGTTGGAAGCTCCCCACCAGTCGACGACCACGACCGGCGAATCGCCGACAACCCAGGCGTCATGACCCTGAGGCAGTGCGGTGACGGCGCCCGGCCCGGCGTCGAACTCGGTGCCGTCCACCATCAGGATGTGCAAGGTGCCCTGGATGTGGTACTGGAAATGGGGTGCCTCGCACAGATCCGTACCAGCGAGCGGCTTCACGTGGTCGGACCAGCGCCAGCCTGGCTGAAGGGTGAGCCGGCCGATCTCGCTTCCGCCGATCTTGAGGACGTCGAGCTGTCCTCGCTCGAAGGTGCGGGTCTCGTCAGGCGAAGCGAAAGTCTTCTGCTCGGCGGCTGGCATGGTCATCTCCGTTCGTTCTCAGACGCCGACCGTCTGCCGGCGACTGAAGCGATGGTGTGAGAGAGGTCTTGCCACCGGCTTGCCGCTTCTGTGGCAAGCCTGTGGCAAGGAGACCGTGAGATCGTGGTCTTCGTCCCATCATGACTAGGAGATGACGGATGTCCGACAACAAGAGCAACGGGCCGGTCGAGCGGTATTTGGCAGCTATCGAGCGTGCAGCCATCGCCGGATGCGACGCCTTGAGCCCCGATGTGACTCTCGACGCCACCGTGCCGAACTGGCGCTTCAGCGTGCGCGGCGAGGCCGCTGTTCGAACCGAGCTGTCTCGTTGGTACGCCGATACGGGGAGCTTTGAGGAACTGCAGCGCACCCCGTTGCCGACCGGGGAGCTGGTCGAGTTCACACTCCGCTGGGAGGAGGGAGGCGTCCCGTACGCGGCCCACCAGGCCCACCACATCGATGTCACCGACGGCCGTATCACGAGGGATCGGGTGTGGTGCGGTGGACGATGGTCGGCGACCCTGCTGGCCGAGATGGCGGAGACCGCAAATGGCAACACCTGAAGCCGCCTCCTCCCTGGACGAGCTCCTACAATCCGCCAGCAGCCGCCAACCCTGGGTGCCTGAGGACACCAAGTCGGGTGCCCGGTTCGAGCGGGTCGTCATTGACGGCGAGCGTTACGTGTTGAAGTACCAGGACCCGCGGGACGACTGGCTGCTCAGGGCGACCGGGGATCCAGGTGAACGATATGTTCGCCTGTGGCAGGAAGGCCTGTTGGACCGCATGCCTGATGTCATCGACCCGGCGGTCGTCGCCTGTCACTTCGACGGCACCGTCGGCATGGTCCTGATGCGCGACGTTTCCGCCCAGTTGCTTCACCCGGGCCGGTCGTTCTCAACCGAGCAGCACATCAGCTTCTTGGATCACATGGCGACGATGCACGCCTCGTTCTGGGGCTGGCGCGACGAGGTGGGCCTCACCCCGCTCGCGACCCGCTATCTGATGTTCTCGCCCGCCGTCGCAAGAGCGGAGGAGGAGAGGCGATCCGGGGCGGTTGTGCCCAGGGTCATGGCGGAAGGCTGGGACAGGCTGTCCGAGGTGTCCGACCGCTTGGCTGACCTGGTGCTGCCTCTCCTTGCCGACCCCTCGCCCCTGGTGGCTGCCCTCGGGACGGTACCGCATACCCTCGTGCACGGTGACTGGAAGGCAGCCAACCTCGGGAGCCACTCCGACGGCCGCACCATCCTGCTCGACTTCGGGGAGGCCCCTGGGGAGGCGTCGCCTCTGGCCGACCTGTCGTGGTACCTAGCGCTCAACACCGACTTATTGCCCGAGACCAAGGACGAATCGATCGCCACCTACCGTCACGCTCTCGAGCGTCACGGTATCGCCACCGCTGACTGGTGGGACGCTGCCCTCGCCCTTGAGTTGCTCGGCGTGATGGTCCAGTTCGGATGGGAAAAGGCGCTCGGTGGTCCGGGTACGGAGATCGCCTGGTGGGAGGCCCGGGCGGCCGAGGGCGCCCGATGGCTGTAGCCACCGCCTACGACGGTCTGGCTGAATCGTGGGACCGCGCGGCCGGTCTGGTGTACCGGCCGTTGGCACGGTCGCTGGTGGCGGCGTCGCCGATGGCCCTGAGGGGTCGCCTGGTTGTCGACGCCGGGAGCGGGACGGGCGCCGTGGCACAGGCCGCGCGCGCGTATGGCGCCCGGGTAGTTGCCGCTGACCGGTCTTTGGGGATGATCGTGTATCAGCATCGGGGGTCGGCAGTCGTTGCCGACGTTGCTGCCCTGCCCTTCGGCGACGGGGTGTTCCACGCGGCGTTGGCCGGGTTTCTCCTCAACCACGTGCCAGCTGTTCCGGCCCTCACCGAGCTCGCCCGTGTCGTTCGTCTCGGAGGCGTGGTGCTTGCCTCGACCTGGGCTGTACGGCGGCCCGACCCGGTGAAGGCGGCGATCGACACGCTGATCACGTCGTGGGGCTGGGTCCCGCCCGCCTGGTACCAGCAGATGAAGGCCGACTTGGAACCGATGTCCAGCGATCCAGATCGGATGGCGGCAGCTGCCCGACAGGCAGGCCTCGTCGACGTCAGCGCGTCGGTGCACCATGAGGAGCTCGGCATGCTGGACCCACGTGGCGTCGTCGCCTATCGCCTGGCAATGCCGCACGTCGCCCCATGGGTGGGCGAGCTGGACACACCGTCGAGGGTCGAGCTTGTTCGGCAGGCCCTCGTCCGGGTCGCGCCCCTCGTCGCAGGGTGGCGACCAGCCGTTGTCCTGCTGGCTGGCCGGATGGGACGTCAGCCAAGGCGGCGATCGGCTTCGCGCCCGAGCGCGTCGGCGTATCCGCCGGCACGCGTGCGGAGCTCGCCTGCTCGGCGGCCGGCGAGAGTCGCCCACTCGCCGACGCCGAATTCCTGAGCCACCTCGGCAGTGATCCTCCACGCCTCGAGGCCGGCCAAGTCGTCGAGCCGCATCAGCAGCCGAGCCACCTCGTCGTGGTCGACGGCACCGCCTATCCGGTGGGCCGCCATTGCGCCCGCCAGCCGAGCCTGCACCTCATAGCGGGGCGTTCCGAGGGCAGCCGCGTCCGTGGCGAGAGATTCGGCGCCGACGATCGCCAACTCGGCCTCCCCGAGCGCCAGATCGAGTCGGGCGCGAAGCAGTCGCCCCCGCAACTCGTGACGCCACCGGAAGGCATGCTCCACGTCGGCGAGCGGACCCGCCTCGGTGAGAAGTCTGCCGGCAGCGTCGAGGTCTCCGGCCAGGAGGCGGCCCGAAGCCAGGTCAAGTAGCGCGTTGGCGAGCGGTTCGGCGAGCCCGAGCGGACGGGCAGCCTCGATCGCCGCCTGCGTGAGGTCGTCGGCCTCGTTCAGCTCACCGAGGTTCCGCACGATCCATCCACGCAGGTTTAGCGGCCGGGGCGTCCACCGCCACGCTCCGAGCCGCTTCACGTATGCATCGAGGGTTGCCAGCGTGACCAGCGCCTCGTCAGCCCGCCCCAGCATCGCCAACGCCATCGTGGCGGCCATCAGGGCATAAGCATTGGGGAACCGATAGGCGGCGAGGCCCTTGGCATCGTGGTGCTCGACCAATTTGAGCGTTTCGGCCGGGCGCCCCTGGTTCATCCGCAACCACCCCAGCCACGCTTCGGCTAGCCGGCCGCTCGCCTCCGGCGCTGTACCGAGAGCCCCTTCGAGACGGTCTGCGGCCGCAGCGAGATCGCCTGCAGCCAACGAGACCCAACCCCCGAGCGAGAGGCAACTCGTACGCAGGTCGGGTTCGGTGGCTTCCTCGGCACCACGATCGGCGAAAGCAAGTGCCTCGTCAAAACGCCGCTGGAAGTGCGCCGACCAGGCGGCGATCTCCAGCCCTTCCGGTCCGGCACCGCGGGACCGGGCGGCCTCGATGTCGTCCGCTGCCTGTTCGTAACGCGCCAGCACTGAGCAGACACGGGCGCGCTCCAGGCGCGCGTCGACGGTGTCGTCGAGTGCCACTGCCTCGTCCAGCAGGCGCAACGCCCCCTCGTAGTCGAAGCGGAGGACGGCCATCCGCGCCGCAGTCACCAGCATGACCGAAGCTTGGGCTCGCTCGCCCCCGAGGCGGGCGTGCCGGGCAACCGCCAGAGGGTCGGCGCCGGCCCGGACGCCCAGAGCGCGGGCTGCCTCCCTGTGTATGAAGGCGGCTCGCGCCGCCCCGACGGTGGACGCCAGCGCCTCGCGGACGAGGGCGTGGGCGAACACGAACCTCGGACCTTCCTCGACAAGAAACCTCCGCCGCACACCCTCCTCCAGATGGTCGAGCAGCTCGTGGGGAGCCGTGGCGGTGACGGCTGCCAGGACGTCGAGGTCGACTGAGGGTCCGATCACGGCGGCGGCGCGCAGCGTGGCTGCAGCCGCGCCGGCCCGGGTGCAGCGCTCTTCGACCGCATGGCGGATGCTGCCGGGCAGGTCGCCTTCGGCATCGGCATCTGCCAGCTCGACCAAGAACAAGGGATTGCCCCCACTTCGAGCATGCAGCTCCTCGGCGCGCTCGGGCCCGACGATCGTCGCCGTCGCTTCGAGATCGAGCGGTCCCAAGACCATGGTCGTCACGCCGGGCAGGGGGACACCCTCCTCGGTTCGGCGGGCAGCAACGACGGCGATGCGGCTGTGTGCCAGCCGGCGTCCCGCCTGGCGGAGCCACCGGGTCGTGGCGGCATCGGCGACATGGACATCGTCGATGACGAGAACGAGGGGCTCGCGTTCAGCCTGGCGCCGCAGCACGCTGAACAGCGCTGCGAGGAGTAGCGCCTCGCCGGCACCGGGGTCGGTCAAGGCCGCGAGCTGTGCCGCCCCAGCGACTTCAGTCGAGGAACCGAGCAGAGGCCCGAGCACGGCGATGTCCGGACCCACCACTTGCTCGATGCCACCGGGCCCGGCCCGGTGTACGAGCTGGCCAACGGCGTCGAGTAGCGGCTGGATTGGCAGGGCCTGACCGAGTTCGTCGCAAGCCGCCGACACCACCTTGGCGCCCCGAGCGGCGAGGCGGTCGCTCCACACCTGGAGCAGCCGGGACTTGCCCATGCCCGCCTCGCCCTCGACAACTCCCACCTGACCGTGCCCCCGCTCGGCCCGCTCGAAGAGGGCGTCCAGCTCGGCGAGCGCGACAGCCCGACCCGGCAGCTCAGGAGAGACAGCCGGGACAGGGCCTTCCGACACTCGAGTTGGGAGCTCACCAAGCAAGATCGCCGAGTGCAGGGCCTCGGTTGCTGGGGACGGACTGACCCCGAGCTCCTCGGCTAACCGGCGCCGAGTGCCGGCGTAGGCAGTCAACGCCGAGGCCGGACGGCCCGATCGCGCCGTCGCCTCCATCAGCGACCTGAGAGCGACTTCGTCATAAGGATCGGTCAGCAGGACGCGGTCGGACAGCTCAGCGGCCCTTTCCCAGTCGCTCGCTGCGAGGGCTGCCGCCGCCGCCGTGCGCTGCAGACGCGCGACAAGCAGGTCCAGCTCCGAGCGTTCCACGTCAACCCACCAAGCATCGGGCTCGTCGGACAGCAGCGGTCCCCGCACGAGTGAGAGGCCGGCCGAGGCCGCCGCTCGAGCGGCTCCGACCGCCCCGGTCCCCAAACGACGATCAGCCTCGGCGGAGTACTCGCGGAGGGCATCAACGTCCAGCCAGTCGACTGCCAAGGAGTAGCCGGCGTCGCTACGTCGAACCCGGTCCGCACCGACCACACCCCGCAGCCTGCTCACGACCACCGAGATCTGATCGGAGGGTCGCGACGGGGGATCGTCGCCCCAGAGACATTCGATCAACCTGTCCAGCCCGACGGGTCGATCGTGATGGAGGGCGAGAACCTTGAGGAGGGTGCGAACCTGACGGCGACCGAGGTCCGCCAGATCGCACCCGTCTACCTGAAGATCACCCAAGAGCCGGACGCGGAGGTTCTGCACTACCCACATCCTGGCTCCGGCGACTGCGGCACGCTGGATTGGGGCCGAGCCTCATAAGATCGACCCGGTCTGAACTCCGCTCGCCTCCCAGAACCTCGCACGGAATCACAGCCAGGCGGGCGGTCCCAGACGCGCCCGATCGACGATGGGTACGCGTGCGGTGTCGGTGGTCAGCTCCGAGACGCTATGCCCGCCTCAGGGATTGGAATGAGCCGGGCGTCCGCCGGTGTTGCCCAGCAAGCGGGCGCGGGTGCGCCCTCTTGCAGTGAGGAGTGACATATGAAGATCGGCATCATCGGCGCAGGCAACATCGGCGGCAACCTGACAAGGCGGTTCGCCGCCCTCGGCCACGAGGTCGCAGTAGCCAACTCCCGGGGTCCCGAGACCCTGGCCGACCTGGAGGCAGAGACGGGGGCGGCGGCGGTTCAAGCCACCGAGGCCGCGAACGGCGCCGACATCGTCATCGTGACGGTTCCCGAGAAGCGGATCCCGGATCTCCCGGCTGGTCTGCTCGACGGAGCCACACCTGGCGCCGCCGTGATCGACACCTGCAACTACTACCCGAAGGAGCGCGACGGGCGCATAGACGCCATCGAGGACGGTGAGCCGGAGGGCCGATGGGTGGAGCGGCACTTAGCCCACCCGGTGATCAAGGTGTTCAACGGCATCTACGCCCAGCACCTTCTTGACCGTCATCTCCCCGCCGGGTCTCCCGGTCGCGTTGCGCTGCCCGTGGCTGGGGACGACGCGGGAGCCAAGGCCAAAGTAATGAGCCTCGTCGACGAGCTGGGCTTCGAGCCCGTCGACGCCGGCAGCCTGGCCGAGTCCTGGCGCCAGCAGCCGGGGACGCCGGTGTACGGCGCCGACCTGGACGCCGACGGGGTGCGCAAAGCGCTGGCCGAGGCTCCGGCAGAGCGACCCGCCCATTTTCGGGCATAGCGCCGTCTCTGCCGAGAGTGCTTGCCGCAGATCAGCTCATCTGTGTCATCCCTGTGAGCCGGCAACCGACCCCGGAGCCGATCCAGACGGCTCGGGTTCGGAGGCCACTCGACAAGCCTGCAACAGTTCGACGTACCTGAGGATCAGGCCAGCGTGTTGTCGCGCCACGGCTGGCGGCCGTACTGGTCGACGTGCACGACCATTCCGACCGGTTTGCGAACCTTGCGCCCGTAGCGGCCTTTTGGCCAGCCGAGCGTCACGATGCAGCACGGCTCGACGGTCAGCGGAAGCTTGAGGATTCGACGCGCCACGGTGTTGGACCACAGCGGCAGCGTGATGAGCGCACCGCCTAGGCCGACAGACCTGGCCGCGAGTAGGAGGTTCTGGACGCCCGGGTAGATCGACCCGTAATGGCTCGACGCCGCGATCGGCGGCTCGGGGAGGAACGGCACTCGAGCACCGCTTCGCAGGCAGCACACGACAAGAACCGGAATCTCCTCGAAGTGCTCGACCTGCCATTGGACCGACTTCAGGATCTTGGCCGTTTGCTCATCGGTCTTGATCCTCTGGCCGAGCCCTCCGTAGAGCCTCCACGCCCGGCGGTACTGCGCAGCCAACGAAGCTTTCACGGCGCGGTCTTTTACGACCACGAACTCCCAATTCTGCCCGTTCGCGCCGGTCGGCGCTTCGAGCGCCAACTCCAGACATCGCAGCACGATGCGGTCATCGACCGGATCGGATTCAACCCGGCGGACCGCCCGCTGGGTGAGCATTGCTTCGGCGAGCGGCATAGCAAGGCGGGCTTCCACATCGCTCGGATCATCGGTAGGAATCAGGATCTCGTCCATGCCAGAGTCTCGCGGCCTTGCCCTGGGCTGCCAAACCCCGGGGACGTCCTGGCTACTCGACGAGGGACCGGTAGGACCTCAGAGCACGGAACGATTCTTCCGTAGCGGGCGAGCCGGAAGGAGTCGACAAGACACGCCCGTCTCGATTAGGCGCCGGACACGCCGGGCCCTGCCAGCCGCCGGATCCGTTCTAGCTGGATTCGCTCCTGCTCAAGGCGGATCTCGGACATGAAGACGTGCACGAGATCTGACTCCTCGGCGACAGCTCGGCCGGCGAGCACGAGCACGAGCCCGTCTCCGATCTCGACGAACGATGCTGCGTCTTCCGGACGCAGCGGAACGCGTTCTCCGGCAGCGGCTTCGACGTCCCAGTCGCGCCCGGCCGCTCTCAGCACGGCGACACCGTCGAGCTCGAGCGTGCGGCGAACGGAGTCGACCGTCTTCAACAGAGCCGGGGAGCCCGCCGCCACGAGGCAGTCAGCGGCTAAGCGCGCTAACCCGTCGGCCACGGCTCGCCTGCGTGCCCCGACCACGCCCGCATTGGTCAGCACGTTGACGAGGACGCTGACGACGGCGGCGACGGCCGTGAAGGCGATGAGGGCGAAGATCTCGTTTACCCGATCGAGCCTGAAGCTGTGAAGCGGGTGGGTGAGGTAGTAGTCGGCAAGAAGGATCCCGACCGCGGTTGCCAGCCCTGCTGGACCGAGTCCGCCAACGCCAGCCACGAGGATGACTGCGAGAAGCAAGGTCATAAGAGTCCCTGGCAAACCGACTGCCGAGCGGAAGGGCACAAGCGTGCCAGCGACAAGCGCCGGGGCAGCAAGGGCAAGAAGGTAGGCGACCGCTCTTCGACGCGCCGGTAGCTCGCTTCGGCGCCTGCGCCAATGCGGAAGGCGAAGCGGTGCCCCGCTCTTCATCCGAGGCGGAGGCCTGAGAGCGTCATCCGACTCGTTGCTCTTGCGTCTTCGTGCTCCAGTCGGCACCCTCGGGATGATGTGAACTTCTAGTTCCGGTGCGGCCCGCACGACATCATTGACCACGGAGCCGTGAGCGAGCTCGTAGACGCGCGATCGGCGAGTCGCTCCGAGTACGAGGTGCGTGGCCCGTTCCGTCTCGGCAAACTGCAGCACAGCGCGCCCGACGTCCTCCGCGCCGACCTCCGCGTACCGGCCTCCGAGCTCGGTCAGAAGACGGCGCTCGCCTTGCAGCCAGGCCGGCTCGGCCACCCTCGGATCGCTCGGCTCGCGAACTCGCAGACCAACGAGCTCTGAACCGGTCGATTTGGCGATCTGCGCGGCCCGGCGTAACAGGCGGTCACCCTCTTGAGCGCCGCTGAGGAGCGCTACCAGCCGTTGGGATGGAGATCGCAAGCCGCTTTCCTCGCGGTCCGGCTCTACGCTCATCGGAGTCTCGACAGCACCGTCAGCCTCCGCGCCTTCGAGAGCCTCGGGGCGACCGTGCTCGAACATCCAGCGCAGCGTCAAGGCATCGAGTGCCTCCAGGCGACCGGGACTGAAGAACCCGGCTAAGGCAGTGGTGGCCACCTTGGCGTCGAAGATCCCGCCCGTGCTGACTCGGTCACGCAACTGCGAGATGGCGACGCGGACGAAGTCGATCCGATCCGCCGACGCGATCAGCTCATCTGGCACGATCTCGTGCTGGGGTAGCCCTGTGATCCGCTCCACCTCGTCACTGAGG
Organism: Acidimicrobiales bacterium; assembly: GCA_050010115.1. Lineage (GTDB taxonomy): Bacteria > Actinomycetota > Acidimicrobiia > Acidimicrobiales > Bog-793 > JAKACA01. Next base: position 28,922 of record JBEKLQ010000033.1, read on the forward strand.
CTGGCGAGGTGTTGGACGTTCAGATTGCTGATGACGTCGATCCCGGCCGCCAAGAGCTGGTCGACGTCTTGCCAGCGCTTCTCGTGTGCGAGCCCGGGCGGATTCGAGTGAGCCAGCTCGTCGACCACGACCGTTTGCGGATGCCGCTCGAGGAGCGCCGGGAGGTCGGGCTCGTTGAAGTATCGGTCCCTGTAGGCAACCTGTCGTGGCGCCATCACGACGAGTCCCTCCAGCTGCTCGACAAGAGAAGAGCGCCCGTGTGTCTCGACAAGCCCGACGACGATGTCCACCCCATGATCGGCCAGCCGGTGCGCCTCCTGAAGGCTGGCGTAGGTCTTGCCCACGGCCGGGGCGGCACCGAGGAAGATGTGAAGACGACCCCTCTTCGCTCCGATCACGACACGATCCTGCCATCCGCGCTCCCCACGGCCAAGGGAACACACGACAAGGGGCATTCTTGCTCGTATCTGATCGGTCGGATTCAACCGGGGAAGACCAGGGACCACCGACCCGCCCTACCAGCAGCAGGGCACCGCGGAGCATTCCCAGGAGCCCGGTGTAGTTGGGATGCCGGTGATGCCGCCGACCGAGAGTGAGGGATGCCCGTAAACGCGCATAGAGAAACGCGCATAGAGAGAGGCGCGCAGTGACTCGCCCTGCTCGCCGTCCCTCAGGGTCTGCTCAAAGTGACCTTCGCCTCTGGCCTCGGGCGACGCACATCGGCAACCTTGGTGAAAGAAGACTCTCGACGATGCGACGAGCCGGAGTCGGATGACCCCGGCGGGAGAGGTGATGGTGATGCGTGAGACCTCGGGTTCTCTTATGGATTCGCTTCCGCCAGATACCAATCTGCTCGAACCGGTGATCCAGCGTGCCGAGAAGGAACCCGGCCGGGTCATGGCCGCTTACCGGGACGGCGACCACTTCGTCGACGTGACAGCGGGTGAGTTCTACGAACGCTGCCGGGCCATAGCCAAGGGCATCGTCGCCAGTGGGCTCGAGCCCGGCGGTCGAGTTGCCCTCATGTCGCGGACGAGGCTGGAGTGGCTGCTGCTCGACTACGCCATCCTCGCCAGTGGCGGTGTGACCGTTCCGATCTACGAGACGTCGTCGGCTGAGCAGATGCAGTGGATCGTCCGTGACGGCGACGTGGAGATGCTCGTCGTCGAGACTCCGGCGATGCGGGAGTTGTACGAGAGGGCGGGGACCTGGCCGGACGGGCATCCCGAGATCCTCGTCATTGACGACGGGGCTTTGGATGAGCTTGCCCGCCGCGGGGAGGCCGTGGCCGACGCCACCCTCGACGAGCGCATCGGTTCCCTCGGGGCCGCCAACGTCGCCACGATCATCTACACATCCGGTACGACCGGCCTGCCCAAGGGCTGCGTCCTCACCCACGGGAACCTCCGCGTCAACGTGTGGCAGACCATCGACGCGATCGGGTCGATGCTCCAACCCGACGAGGTCAGCCTCCTGTTCCTGCCGCTCGCCCACGTGCTCGCCAAGATCATCGCCCTTGTCGGCGTGGAATGGGGAACCAAGGGCGCCTTCGCCACCGACATGGGTGCGCTCCTCGAAGAGTTCGACATGGTGCAGCCCACGATGATTGCCGCCGTGCCCCGCATCTTCGAGAAGGTGTTCAACGGTGCCCAGCAGAAAGCGCACGCCGAAGGCCACGGGGCGATCTTCGACAAAGCCGCCGATGTCGCGGTGGAGTGGTCGCGGCACCACGGAGACCACGTTCCGCATCCGCTCACCTCAGCGGAACATGCGCTGTTCGATCAGCTCGTCTACAAGAAGGTCGAGGCAGCATTCGGTGGCCGACTGCGGTTCGCCTTCAGTGGTGGAGGCCCGCTAGGCGAGCGGCTCACGCACTTCTTCAACGGTGTGGGCGTCAAGGTATTCGAGGGTTATGGGCTCACGGAGACCAGCCCGACCCTGACGGTCAACCGTCTCGGCGCATGGAAACCGGGCACCGTGGGGCAGGCGCTGATGGACACGAGCATCCGTATCGCCCCTGACGGCGAGATCCTTGCCAAAGGACCGCAGGTCTTCCAGGGATACTGGCGCAACGAGCAAGCCACCTCGGAGACTTTCGATGCGGACGGATGGTTCAAGAGTGGCGACATCGGTGACCTCGACGGCGATGGCTACTTGCGTATCACCGGACGGAAGAAGGAGCTGATCGTGACCGCCGCTGGGAAGAACGTGGCGCCGGCACCGCTGGAGGATCGGATCCGCGCGCACCCACTGATCAGTCAGGCGGTGGTGGTCGGCGACGCCCGTCCGTTCGTTGCGGCGCTGATCACTATCGACCAGGAAGCGTTCGCGACCTGGGCCACCCAGGGCGCCCTGGGTGGGACCGCAGTCTCCCAAGCCGTGGATCATCCGGCGTTGTTGGCGGAGGTCCAGGCAGCGATCGACGATGCCAACCAGTCGGTGTCAAGAGCGGAGTCGATTCGCAAGTTCGCTGTCCTGCCTCACGACCTGACGGTCGTGGACGGCGAGCTGACCCCGACGCTCAAAGTGCGGCGCGCCGTTGTGGAGAAAGCCTACGGCCCAGTCATCGATGACCTCTACGGGAGCTGAGCAGACACAGGCGTCTGCCTCGGCCGTGCAGAGCGCGTGATGTTCGAGTCGTCCCCGACCTCCATGGCTGAGTCGATGGGCTCTATCCACGAGCTGGCCGACCATACCCGGGTGCTTGTGCGGCCGCTTCTGCAGAGCGACCGGCACGAGCTGGCGATCGGCTACGAGCACCTGTCGGCAGAAGCCCGCCGCCTCAGGTTCTTCACCGCACCTTCACGGCTCTCGGACGCCGATCTGGAGTACCTCACCAATCTCGACTACCACGATCATTTCGCGTGGGCCGCATTCGCGATCGACGAGCCCGGTCAGCCAGGCATCAGCGTCGCCCGCTACATCCGAGACCCCACCCATCCCGACCACGCCGAGGTGGCGGTAACGGTGCTCGACGATTACCAGCATCGGGGTCTCGGCACCCTCCTTTTGAAGATGCTCGCCGATCACGCCCGCAGCAACGGGATCACGACCTTCGTCAGCCACATCCTCTGGGACAACCGGGAGATCCTCGAAGCGCTGGCCGCGGCAGGTGCTCGCATCGAGCCAGAGGAGCCAGGAGTCGCACGGGTAGCCATAGAGATCCCGGCACCCGAGAGCCCGACCCTTGTCAGCCTGGTCCGGGCCGCCCTGCGGGCTTTCGGGCGAGCAACCCGGGAGGTATTGGAGTCAGGGGCCGAGCCGAAGGCCGAGGGCGACGAGGTCCAGCTCGAGTAGCCAGGCTGGCTCTCTTGTGCGTGGCGAAGCAATCGCTCGATGAATCCGACACGTCGACCCTGCGACCCAGGTCCTGACCAGGATCATGCGATCCAAAGCTCAGAGACCGTTCCTCGCCGCGCAGCAGACCAACCGGCAACAGCTTGCGGTCGGTAGCGATACCCTTCCCGCGTGAAGTACATGACACGCGACTTCGGGAGCGCTAGTACTTCCGCCCCGCCGGCGAGGCACCGTCACCCTGAGCGGGCCCTACTGGTTCGCGTCGCGACAGGCTGGGTAGCTCATCCGGCCGCGAGAGGTAGTCCATGACCAAGCAGGCCACTCCGCCGCCGACGCCGGACAAGGGTGCTCCGGTGGCCCCACCGCCACCGCCGGTCTGGCGCCATTACCTGTGGTTGGTCGCGCTCGGTCTCTTCATCGTCTTGTACTTCGTACTACCGACGATGCAATCGCCAAGCACGGTCACGCTCAACTACACACAGTTCCTCAAGGACGTCGCAGCACACCAGGTGAAGACGGTTGATATCGGCACGAACGACAGTGCGTCCGGCACGCTGAAGAACGGTAAGCAGTACACGACGACGATCCCCATACAAGCCGGGCAGGCATTCCTCGACGAGCTGCAGAAAGACGACGTTCAAGTGACGGCTGTACCTTCCGGCACGTCCTTTGGTACGGAGGTGCTGACATGGCTGATCCTGCTTCTTCCTTTCATCGTTCTCGGTTACCTGTGGTACCGCCTCTCTAAAGGTGCTTCGGGCCAGCTGCAGGGAGCGCTCGGAGTCGGCCGCTCGAAGGCGCAAGTCTTCGACGAGGAGCGCCCGAAGACGACATTCGCCGACGTCGCAGGATACGAGGGCGCAAAGCTCGAGATCCGCGAGGTCGTGGACTTCCTCCGGAAGCCCGAGCGTTATGCACGGGCCGGAGCGATGGCGCCGAGAGGCATCCTGATGGTCGGGCCTCCTGGTACGGGCAAGACGCTCCTTGCACGCGCTGTAGCCGGTGAAGCGGATGTCCCGTTCTTTTCCGTGACAGGGTCGAGTTTTGTCGAAATGTTCGTCGGCGTCGGCGCAGCACGCGTTCGCGACCTGTTCCAGGAGGCGCGCAAGCGCGCACCGGCGATCATCTTCGTTGACGAGATCGACGCGATAGGCCAGCGCCGCGGGACCGGTGGGGTCGTCGCAAACGACGAGAGGGAGCAGACGCTCAACCAGCTTCTCGCCGAGATGGACGGTTTCGACCCCGCGACCGGGATTGTGGTGCTTGCGGCCACCAACCGGCCAGAGGTGCTCGACCCGGCCTTGCTGAGGCCCGGTCGGTTCGACCGGCAGGTGACGATCCCCCTGCCGACTCTGCCGGAGCGGTTGGCGATCCTTCAAGTGCACTGCAAGGGTAAGCGACTCGACCCGAGCGTGAAGCTGGACGCCGCTGCCAGGGGGACGCCGGGCTTCTCGGGAGCGGATCTGGCGAACCTTGTAAACGAGGCGGCAATCATCGCTGTGCGGAACAATCGGGACACGCTCACAGCGGGCGACTTCGACGAAGCGCGGGACCGCATCATCCTCGGTCGGCGGGAAGGCTCGAATGTCTTGCTTCCCGAAGAGAAACATGCCGTGGCCGTTCATGAAGCTGGTCACGCCCTCGTCGCCGCATACTCCGACAAAGCCGACCCGGTCGCGAAAGTAACGATTCTTCCCGCCGGGCAGGCGCTCGGCGTTACCGAACAGCTCCCTCTCGTAGAACGGCACCTCTACGGCGAGGACTACCTCCTCGCCATGCTCGACGTCCGGCTCGGTGGTCGCGCTGGCGAGCTCGTCATGCTCGGCCAGGGCTCGACCGGAGCGGCTAACGACCTCGCGAGCGCGACCGATCTGGCGAGCAAGATGGTGCGTGAATTCGGCCTGTCGCCCTCCCTCGGCCCGGTCGGGTACCGAGAGGGAGGCTCCGTCTTTCTCGGCGGCGGCGGCGGAGGGTTCTCGAGCCGGCCGTTCGCTGAGCAGACGCAGGCATCGATCGATGCCGAGGTCTCCCGGCTACTCCGTGAAGCCGAGGAGCGTGCCGTCGGTGTGCTCAAGCAACATCGTGACGTGCTTGAGCAGCTCGCCCAGCTGCTTGTTGCGAATGAGACCGTTGATGGCTCGGAGATCTACGCTCTCGCCGGTCGTCCCGAACCGGAGGGCGGTTTCGGCCGGACGATGGCGCCCGATCGTGCGGCAGCCGCACCGGCTCACGTGGATACCGGCTTGGCGCGCGCCGTGGACGACGGCGATCTCCATCGCTGAGCCCTCCGACACGAACCGCTGGTGACCTGGGGAAACGTGTGAAGTATCTTGCGAACCTCGACAGCAAGTCGCCGGTGTCGGTACGAGGACGACGAGCTTCGGCCCTCCGAGAACCCAGCAGCCGGCAGCGTTCAGCGGGTCTGGGCCGCTGTGCTCCCTGTGTCATCCTCGGGCGCCTCAGATGTGCCGACATCTGCCTGGCTGCTCTCGTTGAAGGTGCCGCCACCCAGCTCGTCCGCCTCTCTGAAAGTGGCTTCGAACGCCTCCGTCGCGTGCGACATCGCTGCGTCGTCGTCGCGCAACGCGGCGTGTAGGTGCTCAGCACGGGTTCGTGAAGCCTCTGACACCGCAACCTCATACGCTGTTACCGCGTCTCTCAGGTTGGTCGCCCGTTCTACGCCGGCACGATAGATCGATTCAGCTCTCAACGCGCCCGCCGTCGTGATGGCTTGCGCCCTCTCAGTAGCGCTCTCGGCTGCCACTTCGGCGGCCCGGAGCGCCTCTTCGTGGGCTCGCTGAGCTGCAGCAAGCTCGTCCTGATAGGCCTGCTCGACTGCGCGCGCCGCAACAACCTCGGCTCTTTGTAGAGAGCTCCCGTACCGCTCCTCGGCAGCACGGGACGCGGCAGCACGGGCAGCTTCGGCTTCTCGCAGCTGTTCGTCGTGGCGCTGTGTTAGCTGCTTCAACGCCTCGGCTCGTGCCACGGTCGCCGACCGGAGGATATTCGCTCGATCCACCGTCGCCTTGCGAACGAGCCGCGCTCGGGCAAGCTCGGCGGTCGCGACCTCCTCGGCGGCGAGTAGCGCTTCGTCGCGCGCCTGCTCGGCAGCTCGCATTGCTTCGTCCTCTGTTCGAGCGCCCGTCTCCAGCCGTATGACGTTGCTCTTCATGTCGCTCCTCCCTCGAAGCGGTTGCGCTTCCTCGGAACAAGCCAGGCAAGCCATCAGATCGCCTGCGACCACTATCTGAGCGCTTCGGACCATTAGATGCAAGCGGCGGAGAGGGCCGGGTGGATCTCGCCGTCGCAACAAAGGTCGTTGTCCCCTACCCGGGGCGCACCAACCGGCGTTGACTGTCCTCGTTGCGAGACGCGGCTCGGAGACAGCCGCCGAGGGTGGCGATTGACCATGGTGAAAGTACGTGCCTACGAACGGCCGGCGAGCCTCGAGGAGGCTCTGGTTGCGCTCGAACAAAGCCACGCCGTGCTCGTCGGCGGCGGGACGCGGCTCACTGCTGCCACCGGCGCAGAGCCGGTCCTCGTCGTCGATCTGCAGGCAGCCGGCCTCGAGGGAGTGCGGCGAAGTGGAGAGGGCACGGTCGTGCTCGGCGCCACGACGACCCTCGAGGACCTCGCCGCCAGCCCCGAGCTGCCGGAGGTCGTCCGCGAGGCCGCACGCCGCGAGCAACCGAGCAGCCTGCGCACGCTCTCGACCCTCGGCGGCTGCGTTGCGAGCGCCGACTTCGAGAGCGAGCTCCTCGCCACGCTTCTTGCCTACAGGGCGACCGTGAGGCTCGCCGGCAGGTCCGGCACGTCCGTGACCCCACTCGCAGACCTCCTTTCCGAGCCCGGCCAGCTCGCCGGCCGAATTATCGCCGCCGTCGAGATCGAAGCGGGCGGAGACGGTGCCGTGGCACGAGTCGCTCGTACGCCAGCCGACCGGGCGATCGTGGTAGCCGTGGCTCGCCGGGACCCGCAGGGGACGCTGCTCCTCGCCTTCTCCGGGGTGGCACGAGTGCCCGTGCTCGCTGACGATCCCGAGACGCTCGAGCCGCCTGGCGACTTTCGCGGTTCGAGCGAGTACCGGAAGGCCATGGCCGAGACTCTCGGCGCCCGGGCACGGGAGGCACTGCGATGATCACGATTCACATCCGGTTGAACGGCATGAGCCGTGAGCTCGCTTGCGCGCCCGGCGACACCCTCTTCTCCGTGCTGCGCCGCGAGGGGTTGACGAGCGTCCGCTTTGGCTCCGAGACGGGCGAGACGGGTGCAGCCGGCGTGTTGCTCGATGGGAGGCTCGTCTCGGCCGATGTCCTGCTCGCCGCCAAGGCCGACGGGCACGACGTCACGACGGTTGAGAGCCTCGACGTCGCCCGCGGCGAACTGCACCCGGTCCAGGCCGCCCTCGTCGAGACCGGGGCAATCCAGTCGGGCTACTCGGCCGGCGCTATGGTGCTGGCGGCAGTTGCTCTTCTGCGGAGGGAGCCGGACCCCTCAGAGGCCGAAATCCGGGACGCCTTCTCGGGAATCCTCGACCGGGAGAGCGGTTATGTGAAGGTGGTCGAAGCGGTCAGCCGGGCCGCCGCCGTCCTCCGGGGCGAGAAACCCGATCCCTTCGAGCCACTCGTCGTCCGCCCACTGACGGGACCCATGGCCGAGCAAGGCGAAAGGCCGGACGCGGAAGCCGGCGTTGGCCCCTCGACGGCGCCCTATGCCGTCCCCCGGGTCGTCCCCTCTCCCGATGTCGCGGCGACGATGGTCGTCGGCAAGCCCGAGCCGAAGGTGGATGCGCTGGCGCTCGTCAAGGGGAAGCCGGTCTTCACCGACGACGTCGAACTGCGGGGCGTGCTGTACGCCAAGGTGCTCCGCAGCCCGCACGCCCACGCCCGCATCGTCGCCATCGACGACAGCGAGGCACGCGCCCTTCCCGGCGTCCACGCCGTGATCCACTACGGGAACACACCGCGGGTGAAGTACGCCTCCGGCGGCCAGAGCGCGCCCAACCCGTATCCCTGGGACCAGGTCAGCTTCGACGACAAGGTCCGTCATGTGGGCGACCGGGTGGCTGCGGTCGCCGCCGAGACCGTCGAGATCGCCGAGGAGGCGTGTGAACGCATCAAGGTAACCTACGAACTGCTGCCCGCCGTCTTCGAGCCGGAGGCGGCGATGGCTCCGGGCGGCCCGGTCGTCCATGATGAAGACGACTCGCTCGGGGTCGTCGACACCACGACGAACGTGAGCTCGCATGTCGAGGGCCGCACGGTGAAGGACATGGAGGCCGCCTTCGCCAATGCAGACCGTGTCTTCGAGGGGACGTTCCACGTCCAGCGCGTGCAGCACTGCGCCCTCGAGCCGCACGTCACGATCGGCTGGCTCGACCCTGACGAGCGCCTCGTGATCCGGACGTCCACCCAGGTGCCGTTCCACGTCCGCCGCATGCTCGCCCCGCTCCTCGGGCTCCCGGTGAAACAGATCAGGGTCGTGAAGCCGCGGATCGGTGGGGGTTTCGGCGGCAAGCAAGAGATGCTCATCGAGGACATCGTGGGCCATCTCGTGCTCGCCACTCGGCGCCCTGTGCGCCTCGAGCTCAGCCGTGACGAGGAGTTCGTCGCCTCGCGCACCCGCCACGCACAGACGCTCCGGTTCCGCACGGGCGTCACGAACGATGGCCGCCTTCTCGCGCAGGACATGTCGGTCGTCGCCGACACGGGCCCCTACGGCGTGCACGGCTTCACCGTGAGCTCGGTGACGGGGCTGCGGGGGCTCTCGTCGTACAACTGCCCGGCCAAGCAGTACAGCTGTGAAGTCGTCTACACGAACGGGCCGGTTGCCGGCGCCATGCGGGGGTACGGTGCGCCGCAGGGGGTGTTCGCCCTTGAGTCGCACCTCGAGGACATCGCCAGGGCGCTCGGGCTGGACCCGATCGAGTTTCGCCGGCGGAACTGGGTGCGAGCCGACGACCAGCTCGACATCGTGCCCCGCCTCGGCGAGCGGGGCGGCGTCGAGGACGTCGCCCCGGAGGACCTGCCCCGCGTGGCGAGCTGCGGGACCGAGGAGTGCGTAGCTCAGGCGCTCCGCGCCATTGGCTGGCGGCGCCGGTACGACCCGGACTGGAAGCGGCCGTCCGGCCGGCCGGAGATCCGCCGAGGCATCGGCTTCTCGCTCTGCGTCATGGGGTCGGGCATAGCCGGAGTGGACATGGGTGCCGCCTCGATCAAGATAAACGACGACGGATCTTTCAATCTGCTGATCGGCGCCACCGACCTCGGCACTGGAGCCGACACCGTCGTCGCCCAGATTGCCGCCGAGGTCCTCGGCGTGCCCCTCGAAGACATCATCGTCTACGAGGCCGACACCGACTTCACGCCCTTCGACGTAGGCGCCTACGCGTCCGGTACGACCTACATCTCTGGCATGGCGGCGAAGAAGGCAGCGACCGTCGTCGCCCGGCGGATCGCCGAGCGGGCGGCGGAGATCTTCGGGCTGGACTCGGCCGGTTCCGTCGTGCTTCACGACCGGCAGGCCTGGGCGCCGGACGGGAGGGCCATCCCGCTCGCCGAGATCGCCATGCGGGCGCTCCATCTCGAGCATCAAGAGCAGATCATGGGCGTAGGTTCGCATCTCGCCTCGGAGTCGCCGTCCCCGTTCGCCGCCCAGCTGGCCGAAGTCGAGGTGGACGTCGGGACGGGGCAAGTAACCGTGCAGAAGTTCGTCACCGCCGTCGACTGCGGCGTCGCCGTGAACCCGCTCACGGCGAGCGGGCAGGTCGAAGGAGCGGTTCTGATGGGCCTCGGCTACGCCCTCACCGAGGAGCTCGCCCTCGACGCGACCGGCAAGGTGGTGAACCCCCGGCTCGGCCCATACTGGATCCTGCGCTCCGACGACGCCCCATCGACTGAGGTGTTCCTCGTCCAGACGCTGGAGCCCTCTGGGCCGTTCGGCGCCAAGGCGATCGGTGAGATCGGCGTCGTCGGCGTCGCTCCGGCGGTGCGCAACGCCATCCTCGATGCCACCGGGGTGGCCCTTTACGAGACGCCGTTCACGCCCGAACGCGTCTGGCGGGCACTCAGGCAGGCGGACGCCGGGTAGGTGTGGCACTGCAGAA
>JBEKLQ010000034.1:0-34809 GCA_050010115.1 Acidimicrobiales bacterium
GCAGCCGCGACATGAGCGCCCAACCGGGCCACCAGGGCGCCGCCCGGACCTGAGCCTCGCCGGTCGACTCGCCGGCCTGGCACGGGCTCGCCGGCCAAGTCGACCGCACTCACTCCGGAGGCCACGGGTCTGACATCGACCAATCATGCCGCACGGGCCAGCCGGCGAACGGAGGCACACGGCGCCCCAGTCCCGCGCCGGGGGGCCCCATGTCCAGGTCTTCCCCGATGGACTCGTGAGTACCATCAGACGAGCAGTGAGGAACGACTTCGCACCCATCGACGGCCCCGGCCGTGCGTGTCCTCAGATGTGCCCGAAATGCTTGATGATCACTACGGGGCAGGCGGCGTGCTGGACGCACTCCTGGCTGACCGAGCCCAGCTTGAGACCGGCGAAGCCACCTCGGCCCCGGGATCCCAGCACCAGCATGTCAGCGTCCTTGGACGCTTCAATCAACGAAGCGCTGACGTCTCCCTCGGCGACGAGCTTGGTTATCGGCACGTGCGCCTCGGGAAGGACTGCGGCGACGGCCTCCTCTAGGAAGATCTTGCAAAGTCTCTCCACCTCGCCCCGATCGAATGCACCGGGCATGCCGATGAAGGGCATCTGCCATGCGAACACCGCGACTATCTCACCCTGGTGGATCTTCGACTCGCGGACAGCCCAGCGGAGAGCGGCGTTCCCATGCTGAGACCCGTCGACTCCGACCACGATGCGGTACGTCATGACGTCCCCGGCCCGAGCTTGCCGGAGGACTGCGAAGCGTAGGCCGTCTGCTCGAGTTGTTCGAGGCTCAGCCCCTTGGGCTCGGGGAGAAGCAAGATCGTGAATCCGAGCCCGAGCAGGCAGACGATGCCCGCCACAACCTCAGCGCCTTGCAATCCCCATGAGGAGGCGAGCATGTCCGGGAAGAGGTAGGCCCCGGCAAAGGCGCCCAATTTGCCCAAGGCGGCCGAGATGCCATGCCCGGTAGTCCGAACGTCCACCGGGTAGATCTCGGCCGGGTAGACGAAGGTCGTCACGTTTGGCCCGAACTCGGTGAAGAAATAGCTCACGCCAAAGAGTATGACAAAGGGTGCCACCGTGGTCGTGACCCCCGGCACGAGACCGATGAGCAGGAAGGTGACGGCCATCATGGTGAAGCCAAGGCACTGGATCTTCTTGCGACCCGTCCTGTCCAACAATCGGATGGCCAACGCATAGCCGGGCAGGGCGAACACCACGAAGATGGCCAACTGCAGCAGCGTGTTATGTAGGAGCGAACCGTGGGGGTTGATGACCTTCAGTACCTCGGGGCTCGAGATGGTATTGCCGTAATAGGCGAAGTCGAGCACGGCCCACGTGCCGGCCGTGCCGACGAGCCAGAAGAGCATGCGACGGTTCCGGGCCAAGGTCCGGAACCCCCCCAGCGCAGTCTGTCTTAGGCGAGCCTTCGATTCGGCTTTCGGGCCCCTGGAGGCTGATTGGCCGGTAGCGGCGGCGATGGCGGCTCGCGCCTCGTCGAGATCACCGCCAGCTTGGGCGAAGCGGGGGGTCTCATTGATCTGACGCCGCAGATAGAAGACGGCCAATCCAGGGATCGCCCCCAATCCCAGCAGGACGCGCCAGATGACGCCAATGGGTACATGCGAGGCCAGCAGGATGGCGGCGATGAGAGGACCCACCACCAGGCCGGCACCCTGCATGGCGAATACCAGGCCAACCATTTTTCCGCGTGATCTCTTGGCGGAGTACTCGCTCATGATGGTGGCGCTCACCGGATAGTCCCCACCGATACCGATGCCCAGAACGATGCGAGAGACGAGCAGAAACGTGTAGTTCGGGGAGATAGCCGACGCGATGGCACCGATGGCCAGGATGAGCACCTCGTAGCCGTAGATCTTCTTGCGTCCGAAGATGTCCGCGACCCGCCCGAAGATGACGGCGCCGACGGCTGAGGCGGCCAAGGTGGCGGAGTTGAGGAGCGACACCTGGCCAGTCGAGAGGCTCCACTGCGACTTGAGGAGGGCCACCACTACGCCGATGATGAACAGGTCGTAGGCGTCGGTGAAGAACCCCATGCCCGATATGAACATGATCTTGTACTGGAACCTTGTGATCTTGCTGTCGTCGAGCGCGGCGAAAGTTCCGGGTCCGGCAACGGGCGTCGCAGCCATGTGGGAAGTCTGAATCACTTCCCGGAGTTCAACAGGGCATTCAGGGTGAACGGAAGGTGAACAGTTGGTGCGGGCACGACGGAGCGTGCAGGTACGGCGAGACGTGCAGGGCTTAGCGCGCCCGGTCCGGGTCGAGCTGATAGAGGAAGAGGGTGCATCGCTCCTCCTCTTCGGTTTCGCCGATCGCATCAGCGGCTCGACGCAGGGCCTCGAGTGAGCGGAGGAAACCCCGGTTCGTTTCGTGGCACCAGCGCACGTAGCCCGAGCCTCGCCAGCCCGCGGCTCGCAACGCGTCGAGGCCTCGGTGATAGCCGACCCGAGCGTAGGCGTAGGACTGCACGTCGTCCTCGGCCAACTCGGCAAGTGCCGCCCAGGCTTCCAGGAAGCGCGGGTAGGCACGGGCAACGGCAGAGACAGCGGACTCACGGCCCGCACCCGACCTCATCAACGCGTCTGCCAGCGCCTCTGTCCATTCCTCGGGCGGAGCGGGAAGCACCGTCTCAGGGAGGCCTCGGCTGAGCGTGACTGCTGCGTCGTCGGTCATGACTCCATCCTCGCCTACGCCGTCAAGGGCAATGCTGCCATTTGGATCGCGTCTCGCCCGTTGGCCACCGTTCCGTAAACAAGGCGATGGCAGACAATCAGAAGGTTGTGGCAGCTTGGGTGACGAGTTCATCACTCAATTCTGGGAAGCTGGCGGCGGCGATGCGGAACTAAGCTCCCAGCACTTCACTACCTCCTAGCGCGAGGAGGCCGACCTGCCAGGGGACCCAGAGCCGACGTGGCTATACCTGAACTCGCGCCCGCTGGGCCCGCGGCGACACCTACGGGTGTCGAGCCGCCGTACAAGGGAGAGCCGATGCTGACCCACCTCTTGCGACGCTACCTCGGCCACTACACCCGCCAGGTGAGCCTGGTCGTCGTACTCCTCATCGTGCAGGCAGTCGCCAACCTCTACTTGCCGAACCTCACCGCCGACATCATCAACAACGGCATCGCGAAGGGCGACGTCCACTACATCTGGACGACCGGTGCGTGGATGCTCGGCATCACGCTCGTAGTGGGAGTGATGGCCATGGTGGCCGTGTACTTCGCCTCAATGACTTCGATGAGCATCGGCCGAGACATCCGTGACGCGGTCTTCAAGGCAGTGCAGCGTTTCTCGGCACAGGAGATGAACCACTTCGGGACTCCCTCGCTCATCACTCGCAACACGAACGATGTCCAGCAGATCCAGCTGTTCCTGCAGATGGCCCTCACAGTCATGGTCCTGGCGCCGATCATGAGCATCGGCGGCGTGATAATGGCGCTGCGAGAGGACGTGACGCTCTCGCTGCTCCTCGTGGTGGTCGTGCCCGTGATGATCATCCTCATCTCGATCCTTCTCTCGAAGGCGATCCCGCTCTTTCAGTCGATGCAGTCCAAGATCGACCGGATCAACCTCGTGCTTCGCGAGCAGATCACCGGCGTGCGAGTCATCCGGGCGTTCATCAGGACCGGCCACGAACGGCAGCGCTTCGCCGACGCGAACGGCGACCTCACCGCCACAGGACTCCGGGTAAACCGCATGTTCGCGCTGGCACTGCCAGCGGTCATGGGGGTGCTCAATCTCACGAGCGTCGCCGTGCTCTGGTTCGGCGGCCACCTGATCAACAGCGGCCGGATGCCGATCGGCAACCTCACGGCCTTCCTCAGCTACATCCTCCAGATCCTCATGTCCGTGTTGATGGCCGTGATGATGGTCATCCTCGTGCCGCGGGCCGTCGCGAGCTCCGAGCGGATCGAGGAGGTGCTGCGCGCCGAGCCTTCGGTCGTCGACCGGGCAGAGCCCGTCCTCCCCCCGTCCCCGAGCGGCCTCGTGGAGCTGCGAGAGGTGGTCTTCGGATACCCGGGGGGCGAGCGACCGGTGCTGCACGAGCTGTCGTTCTCATTTCGACCAGGCGAGACCACAGCGATCACCGGCGGCACGGGCTCGGGCAAGACCACCGTGCTCAACCTCGTCCCACGCCTGTTCGACGTCACGAGCGGTGCCGTTCTCGTCGACGGGGTCGACGTACGGGACCAGGCGCGAGAGCGCCTCTGGGCGAGGATCGGCGTCGTGCCGCAACGGGCGTACCTGTTCGGCGGCACCGTGGCGGAGAACCTCCGCTTCGGTCGGGAGGAGGCGACCGACCAAGAGCTGTGGCACGCCCTCGAGGTCGCCCAAGCTACCGACTTCGTCTCCGCCATGCCGGGGGGGCTGAAGGCCCCGATCACCCAGGGCGGCACGAACCTGTCCGGAGGGCAGCGCCAGCGGCTGTCTATCGCACGGGCGCTCGTGAAGCGGCCGGCCGTCTATTTGTTCGACGATTGCTTCTCCGCGCTCGACGCAGCCACCGACGCAAAGCTGCGCGGCGCGCTCCGATCCGAGACCAGGAGCGCGACCGTGATGATCGTCGCGCAGCGGGTGAGCACGATCCTGCACGCCGACCAGATCATTGTCCTCGACGACGGACGGGTGGTGGGGGTCGGCCCGCACACCGAGCTGCTGTCGTCTTGTCCCGCCTATCGGGAGATCGTTACATCTCAGCTCGGCGAGGAAGCCGCGTGAGCGCACGGGGCGCGGCGGGCCGGCCGGGGATGGGAGGCGGCTTCGCCGGACCGGGCCGGCCGGGGATGTCGATGCCGGCCGAGCGGGCAAAGAATTTCCGGGGCACCGTCCGGCGGCTGGCGCTGCGGTTGAGACCCGAAAGGATCCGCATCGCGATCGTGCTCGTGTTGGCCTCCGTCAGCGTGGCGTTCACCGTGTTCGGTCCGAAGATCCTCGGCAACGCGACCGACGTCCTCTTCAACGGCGTCATCGGCAAGCACCTGCCCGCCGGACTGTCCAAGCAGCAGGCGATAGCCATCCTGCGCTCGAGAGGCCAGGGACAGCTCGCAGACATGATCAGGGGCATGAACCTCACCCCCGGTGTGGGAGTCGATTTCGGGCGTCTCGGGCGGCTGCTCGGCCTGGCGGCACTCGTGTACCTCCTCGGCGCCGTGCTCAACTGGGCCCAGGGCTATCTCATGGCCGGGGTCGCGCAGCGCATCGTCTACCGCATGCGCGAAGACGTGGAGGCGAAGCTCGCCCGGCTCCCGCTCCGGTACTTCGATACGCACTCGCACGGGGACATCCTGAGCCGTGTCACGAACGACATCGACAACTTGACCACCACGCTCCAGCAGGGCCTGAGCCAGCTGCTCAGCTCGGCGCTCACGATTCTCGGTGTGATCGGGATGATGTTCTGGATCAGCCCGTTGCTTGCCGCCATCTCGCTTGTCACAGTGCCGCTGTCGCTTGTGGTCACGTTCTTCGTCGCACGCCGCTCCCAGCTGCAGTTCGCTGCGCAGTGGGCGCGCACGGGAGCGCTGAACGGCCACATCGAAGAGATGTACACGGGCCACGCGCTCGTGCAGATCTTCGGGCGTAGCAACGCCGTCGTCGAGGAGTTCGACCGCCAGAACGAGCGACTGTACGAAGCGAGCTTTCGCGCGCAGTTCCTCTCCGGTGTGATCCAGCCGGCCATGCAGTTCCTTGCCAACTTGAACTACGTCGCGATCGCGGTCGTCGGCGGTTACCGCGTGGTGTCGGGGGCGCTGTCGCTCGGGGATGTGCAGGCGTTCATCCAGTACTCCCGCCAGTTCACGATGCCAATCACCCAGGTGGCAAGCCAGATGAACCTCTTGCAGTCCGGGGTTGCCTCGGCCGAGCGGGTCTTCGCCCTACTCGACGCCGAGGAAGAGGAGCCGGACAGCCTCCACCCCGCTCAGTTCCTCGAACCGAGCGGACGGGTCGACCTCGAGCACGTGACATTCCGGTACGAGCCTGAGGAGCCACTTATCGCCGACTTCAGCCTTTCCGTCCCACCGGGCCAGACCGTCGCGATCGTCGGTCCCACCGGTGCGGGCAAGACGACGATCGTCAACCTCCTCATGCGCTTCTACGAGATCGGCGCGGGACGCATCCTCCTAGACTCCGTCGACGCCCACGAGCTCACGCGTGACGACGTGAGGCGGACATTCGGCATGGTTCTCCAGGACACTTGGCTGTTCACCGGGACGATCCGGGACAACATCGCGTACGGGCGGGAGCGTGCCACAAGCGAGGAGGTCATCGCCGCCGCCGAGGCAGCGTATGTCGACCACTTCGTGCGGACTCAGCCGGACGGTTACGACACCGTGATCGACGAGGAGGCGTCCAACATCTCGGCCGGGCAAAAGCAGCTCATCACCATCGCTCGGGCGTTCCTCGCGAACCCGACGGTCCTCATACTCGACGAAGCGACGAGCAGCGTCGATACGCGCACCGAGGTTCTCATTCAGCAGGCGATGGCCCGGCTGCGACACGGGCGAACGAGCTTCGTCATCGCGCACCGGCTCTCGACGATCCGCAACGCGGACACGATCGTCGTCATCGACGCCGGCCGGATCGTCGAGCAGGGCAGCCATGCCGAGCTCATCGCCCGGCAGGGTTTCTACGCCGAGCTGTACGAGAGCCAGTTCACCGAAGCCTTCGTGGAGACTGTCTGAGTCGCCCCGCTCGGCGCCGGAGAGCAAGTTGTCGGATCCTTCGTCCCAGCCGAAATGGCCTTGAGTGTGTGCTCGCCGAAGGATTCTCCGACGGTGGCGCGAGGCCGAAGGTCGCCCCACTCCTGGCTTCATCTACACCTGAACGCCGCCCGCGAATTCGATGGCCCGTCGCCGGGACTCTGGCGGACGGGCGTGGCATCTGGACTCCTTCTCCAGGAGAGCACTGCGCTCCTCAGGGTAGGTGTCTGTCAAACCGGGTCAAGCCCACAATTCTCCTTGCGGCCCGCGACGTCAGCCGCGTGTCGGCAACGGATTCACGGCGCGGTCCGACGCGTCTTTCAACTCCGCCAGGGAGGCGCCAAGCAGATCGACGATCAGCCACGGGTCCGGGACGCTTGCGGGACAGCCCAGCACCGAGATATGGAGACTGCCGGCGCAGCTCCAGGCCGTGATGTTGAGCCCGATGCCCTCGAGGATCGGACCCACCGAGTAGATGGCTTCGAGCACTGCCGCCCCGACGTACAGCTGCTGAGAGGGGCCCGCGACGTTCGAGAGAACCAGGTTGACCGGAGGCCGCACGCGGTTTGCCAGATGAGTTCGCGCCCATGTCCGCACGACCAGGGCGTACAGCTGTGGGGGTACTACTTCGGCGCGCCTCCCCAGCAGGTCATTGCCGAGGGCGGACCTGACTTTCTTGGCCGCGGCACTGACGCTGGTGATGTGGCGAACCCGCTCGAGGGGATCGGCGATATCGGTCCCGATCGAGACGTACAAGTTGTCGACGCGGTTGCCGCCGAGGCGGGTGACGCTCGGATCCGTTGACACTGGGACACTCGCCACAAGCGGTCGATCCGGTAGCTCGCCTTGATCCAGCAGGTAGGCGCGGAGGGCGCCGGCGCACACGGCCAAGAAGACATCGTTCAGGGTCGCGTTGAGCGCCCGACGGACCGTCTTCAGGTCGTCGAGCACAAGGGTTGTCATAGCGAACGTGCGCGTCGGCGAGAGCGACACGTTGAACGTCGTCTTCGACGTGTGGAACGGCAAAGGCGGCCTCACCGGTGACGAGCGTCTCCGGGCTTCCGACGCGCGTAGCCCCTCCACCGAACGCGCTACCAGCCGGGGAACCTCCCGCATCCGCGTCATGTGGCCTCGTGCCGCCAACCGCAGTAGCTGGCGTCGAGGGGGGAGCGCCTCCGACCGCCACTCGTCCGCACCAGGCCGGCCCAGGATCGAGGAGTCCAATACGTTCTGCAATAGCGCCACCATGGCGGTGCCGTCGGCCAGGGCGTGGTGAACCTTCGCAACGACGGCGACTCTCCGGTTGGCCAGGCCCTCGACCACGACGATCTCCCACAACGGGCGGTTCCGGGGGAGTGGCCGGCTGGCAACGTCGGCTACCACCGCCGCGAGCTCTCGATCGCCTCCCGGCGCTGCAGCCCGCCGCCGTGTGACATGCCGCCGCAGATCGAAGTCGGGATCCTCCACCCACACGGGGTGCCCAAGCCCGAGTGGGACCGGCACGGCGCGTCGGCGGAACGACGGGAGCCGATGGAGCCGACGGCCGAACAACTCGATGATCTCGTCGTACGAGAGGTTCTCGGGGAGCGCCGACACGTCGAATACGGCCACTTTCAAGGTGTGCATGTGCGCCGTGGGCGTCTCCGAGTAGAGGAACTTGGCGTCGAGGCCGACCATCGGCTCCAACGTCAGTCCACCTTGGCAGTCGGGATGAAGCTGAGCCCGGAGGCTGCGAGCGACTCGCTGAGGAATTTCTCAACCTGACCTGACCAGAGGTAGCCGACGTGATTCCCCGAGTACCAGCTGATGCGCGGCTTGCTCCAGTGCTCCCACAGAAGGCGGGCTTGCTCCGGGAACGCCAGGCGGTCGCCGTAGCCGGCGAACACGAACCGACGGTCGTGGGGAACCTTCGGTTCGAAGCTCATCGGCGACACCACCTTGAAGACGTCTTCGGCCACGCCGCCCATGATGCGGTGTTCGATCGATCGCGCCCGGATGTGCACCGGGCTGTGCTCGTGGAAGAGAGCGGGGAAGTCCACGACCGGTATGCCGGCCACCACGGCGTCGAGCCCTTCCTCGATGCCAGCGAGGAGGGCGACCACGTAGGCCCCGAGCGAGACCCCATACAACCCGATGGACGTCGCTCCCTGGGCCCGGATCCACGACAGCAAGCGGCGGATGTCCCACACGGCCTGCGTTATCCCGTGCACGGTGTTCATGAGATCGAAGGAAAGAAACTGCTCGCCGCTCACGGGCGTCGCCTTGCGCGGCCCGTGCAATGGCAGCACGGGCAGCGCCACGTTGAGCCCGAGCTCACGGTGGAGCTTGGCGGTGTCCAGCCCTACGAAGTCCATGAAGGGGTAACCCATGCAGAATCCGTGAACACACACCACCCACGGGCGCGGTTCGCCGCGATGACGGACGATGGTGGCCACGGCCCGGTGGTTGGCCCCGTACGCCATCCACCGCTCGCCCCCGGGCTCACCTAACCGCGTCGTGAACCCGCTGTCGTAGGCGATTCGTTCGTACCGAAGACCGAGAGCCCAGCCACGGCTCGCACGGATGTCGAGTGTGGTGAGTGGTGGTGGAGTGCGGTGATAGGAAGCGGGCCGAGCGATCCAACCCCGGCGGGAGTACGACCGCCTCGCGTCGGCGAGTTCGCCGCTCACGCGGTCGTAGTCGGCCCGCCGAGGAAATCGGTTGGGAGTCATCGCCATGGCCAGCACGGCCTCGTCCATGGCGACACCGGCTGCCAACCCAAGCGACAGATTCGGGGCTGGCACTGCATCGGACACTTCGCCGCTCAACGCCGTCGTCCACATGAAGCGCAGCGTGCGCGGTAATGCGAGCGTTGCCCGGGCAAGGGATCGTCGACCCAGGAATCTCATCGTGGCACGGTACGAAGTGGTCGCGCGCTCGATCACCGAAGGGGATCCCGTAATCGCCGGATCGCACAAGGCAGTGCGTTCGTCTCCGGTCACGGATAGGGATCCGTCCACAGTACGGTAGGCGTGTCCCACAGGGCCCCCTGGCGATGCAGATCACGCCGACCACTCGGTATCGCGATCTGGAGCCATACTACATGGCAGGTCCTGGGCCGAGCCTGCGCAGAGGAAGGGAGCGGCCATGGAGTTCAATCTCGCCGATCTCTTCGAGAGCGTGGCCGATGTCGTGGCAGAACAGACTGCCATCGTCACCGACGCCCGCCGGCTCAAGTATGCCCAGTTAGACAGCCGGGCAAACCGTCTGGCGCACCACCTCACCGGCGTAGGTATCGGGCCACGCGACCGTGTCGGCCTGCAGTTGGCCAACGGGTCGGAATACCTCGAGGGGATGCTTGCCTGCTTCAAGATCCGGGCTGTGCCCGTCAACGTCAACTACCGGTATGTCGCCTCCGAGCTGCGCTACCTCTACGATGACGCAGGGCTGGTGGGGCTCATGTTCCACAGCCGTTTCGCACCGGCAGTCGCTGACGCCCTCGTCGGTGTGCCCGACTGCCGAACGCTGCTCGAGGTGCGCGACCACACCGCCCTGTCGGGGTACGCGGAGGATTACGAGTGCGCGCTGGCGGCTGCCGTGGACATCAGGGATTTCGCGCCGCGGTCGGCCGACGATCTGTACTGCGTCTACACCGGCGGGACCACGGGCATGCCCAAGGGTGTGCTCTGGCGCCATGAGGACATCTTCTTCAGCGCGATGGGCGGCGGCGACGCTCTACAGCTCGGCAATGTGATCAAGGCTCCCGGGGAACTGGCGGAACGCGTCATGCGACCGGGCATCACCGCACTTCCCTTGCCACCGTTCATGCACGCCAGCTCTCAATGGCTGGCGTTTGCCACGCTGTTCGGCGGAGGAAAGCTTGTGACGTTGCCCGGTGGTCAGTTCGAACCCGCCGTGGCGTGGCGTTTGATAGGCGAAGAGTCGGTGAACGTGGTTGTCGTTGTTGGCGACGCCATGGCGGGACCACTCCTCGATGAGTTCGACGCCCATCCCGGCCACTACGACACCTCATCGCTCCTGGCCGTGGGCTCCGGCGGCGCCGTTCTCTCCCCATCGACCAAGCAACGACTGGCCAAGGTGCTCCCGGGGTGCATGGTCGTAGATGCGTTCGGCTCCTCGGAGACCGGGCAATTGGGCGGGCAGGCCCCTCCGGAGGACCCTTACGGCGCGCCACGTCTGCATGTGGACGAGCGCACCAACGTCCTTGACGACGAGCTGCGACCTGTCGTCCGGGGATCGGGCGCAGTCGGTCGCCTGGCGCGCAGTGGCCACATTCCGCTCGGGTATCTCGCCGACGCGGAAAGGACGGCAGCCACATTTGTGGAGAAGGACGGGACACGCTGGGCGCTTCCGGGCGACATGGCCACGGTCGACGCCGATGGCGCCATCGTCATCCTCGGACGCGGCTCGCTCTGCATCAACACCGGCGGGGAGAAGGTCTTCCCCGATGAGGTCGAGACCGTGGTGAAGAGCTGCGACGGCGTCGCGGACGTGATCGTCGTTGGCGTGCCCGACGAGCGCCTCGGCGAGCGAGTGGTAGCCGTGGTGCAGCCACGTGTCGGAACTGGTCTTGACGGCGAATCTCTGCGAGCCTTCTGTCGCGGGTGGCTGGCGGGCTACAAGATCCCACGGCAGGTCGTGATGACCACCGCCATCGCACGCTCGCCGAGCGGCAAGGGCGACTACCGGTGGGCGAAGGCGGTTGCCCTGAAGGCAGAAGCTGGCGGGGCCTAGCGACTCGGAGGAGCTGTCGCGTGCAACGAATGAGTGGCATGGATGCCGCGTTTCTTTACTTCGAGACCCCGACGATGCATATGCACGTGGTCGGCGTATTGGTGCTCGACGGTTCGGAAGTCGCCGGTGGCATCGGCATCGGGGACGTGATGGCCGCGCTGGCACAGCGGATCCACCTGATCCCGACGTTTCGTCGCCGCATAGTCTCCGCACCCGCGGGCATCGACCACCCGGTGTGGATTGAGGACCCCGACTTCGACCTTTCCGAGCACGTCATCCTTGCGCCGCTCGGCACGTCGGTCACCTGGCACGACCTGGAGCGGTTCGTGGGTGACGTGGCCGGCCAGCCCCTGGACCGGCGCCGGCCGCTCTGGAAGATGTGGGTGGTGGAAGGTCTCGGTGACGGGACGGTCGCGCTCGTCACCAAGCTGCATCACTCCATCATGGACGGGGCGGCAGGCGGCGACCTCATGGCCTCGCTGTTCGATCTGACACCCGGGATTGCCGAGGTATCGCCCGAATCGACGCCGTGGCAACCCGACAACGTGCCCGGTGCACCGCTGTTGGCCGCACGGTCGCTGATGTCCCTGCCTCGATATGCGCGGGAGGCGCCCCGTGCTCTAGCGCAGACCGTGGGAAGCCTGGCTGGGACGTCTCGCACGTGGATCCAGCAACGCTCAGCGGGAACAGCCGCTCCGCTGACTGCGCCGCGCACCATCTTCAACGGCGCAATCACGGCACGCCGTTCCGTCAGTCTCAAGCGCGTCGATCTCGACGAGGTACGCGAGATCGGGCGGGCCTTCGGCACCACGATCAACGACGTGGTTCTGGCCGCCACAGCAACCTCGCTGCGCGGGTATCTGATTGCGCACGACGCCCCGGCGACGGGACCCCTGATCGCGGCGGTACCGGTGAGTGCCCGAATGGACCGCGCCGACGGCGCCAGCAATGAGCTGGGCAATCACGTGTCCAACATGATGGTGTCCCTGCCACTCGAACCGGACGATCCTGTCGAACGGCTACGGGCCGTCCACGCCTCGGCCGCGGCATCCAAGGCGTTGCACTCGGCCTTCGGCCCGCAATCGCTGGAGCAGTTGAGCGGATTCCTGCCACCTACGATGGCCGCGATGGCCGCCCGCCTGTACAGCGGCCTGAAGCTTGTCCGGTTGCACCCACCGGTTTTCAACGTGGTCGTCTCCAACGTTCCCGGGCCACCGGTCGATCTGTACTGTGCCGGGGCACGGGTGACGGGCATCTTTCCGATGGGTCCAGTCGTGGAAGGTGCTGCTCTGAACCTGACGGTACTCAGCGAGGCGCATCATCTGAACATCGGAGTCATGGCGTGTCCTGATTTGGTGCCCGTCGTCGAGGAGGTGGGCGACGGTTTCGTGGCGGCGATCCGGGAATTGGCAATCCGGGCGCGCCGGAGTTCGGTGCGGAAGCCGGAAACCTCGTCGGACCCTCTTCACCAGGGCTTTCGCAAACGCTTGACCGAGGGTCAGTCCTGAACGACCTGCACCGGTCGAGAGGTTTGGCTGCTGTTGCCAGCTCCTCAGCCGGCGTCTCCGGCGAGAGCGGTCTCAACGAGCCCCTCCCAGCTCTGATCGTCCTCGGGCGTATGGCCCGGCACGAGGTGGTGGCGGACGAACAGGGCAGCGACCGCCCGCTTCTCGTCGCTCTTCTCGCCGCGTTCCTCGCCGGCGGCCGCCTCGGCGAGGAGGCAGGCCCCCTGCACGGCGCGCATCAGGCGCTCGAGGAGCCGCCGGAAGGCGGCAGCGCTGCGTTCGGCCCCGGCGACAGCGCGCTCGAGGCGTGGCACGAGCGCTTCGAGGCTGGACAGGATGGCAGCGCCGTCGGTGCCCGTAGCATCGCCGCCGGCGGCGACCTCATCCCGAGTCCAGTCGGCAACCGGCTTCAGTAGCGCGAGGCGGGCGCAGTCGCGCTGCACCTGAGCCGAGAGGACATCGTGGGTGCCCTCCCAGCTCTCGAAGACCACGGCGTCGCGGTACAGGCGGGGGAGCGGAGAGAAGTCCTCGATCGTGCCATTCCCTCCGAGCACCTCGATGGCTCGGTGGACGACGTCGCTGGCGTCGATCGCCGTCACGTACTTGTTGCCATTTACGAGCAGCCGGTATGCAGCGCGCTGGCGACCGTCGGCAATGCCGCGGTCGATGAGGTCGAGGAGGGAGGTCAGCGCGAAGGTCGAGGCCAGCGCTGCCTGCTCGTCTGCCTTCATCAAGGCGATGCGCTCGCGTACGGCCGGGAACGTGCCGATGGCGCGGCCGAACGCCTCGCGATGACGCGCGAACGATGATGCTTCAAGCACGGCTCTCCGCATGATGCCCGTGGAGCCCACGGCGTTCAGCCATCGGGAAGTGTCGAGGAGCTCCTCGACGGCGACGTGGAAGCCTTGCTCGACCGGGCCAATCGGCCAGCCGATGGCATCGTCGAGGTCGATCTCGCCGGAGGCGAGCGCGCGTGTCCCGAGCTTGTCCTTCAGCCGCCTGATTCGGAAGCCGTTGGGTTCCCCGTTCTCCAAAAGGCGCGGCACGAGGAAGCAGCCGAGGCCTCGGGTACCGGCCCCCGCCCCCTCGGGGCGCGCCGTCACGGCGAACAGGTCGGCATCGGCAACCGAGCAGAACCACTTCTCACCAGTCAGGCGCCATGCACCGGCCTCCGTCGGGTCTGGCAGCGCCCGCGCCGCGTTGGCTCCGACGTCGGAGCCACCCTGCACTTCGGTGAGGAACTGCGAGCCGCGGAAGCACGCGCGGTAGTCGGTGGAGAGTAGGCGTGGGAGGTAGCGGTCACCGAGTTCGGGCGAAGCGCGGTGCGCGAGCGCGCGAGCGAGCCCGACGGTGCAGACAATCGGGCACGCCTGGCCACCTTCGCCGGCGTGGGCCAGCAGGTAGAAGAGAGCGGCCTGCTCGAGTACCCCCTCACCGTGCTCGCCGGTCGCCATCAGGCCGGACCCCCAGGCCGCCTCCCCGACGGTCCCGTAGGCAGGGTGGAACTCGATCGCTTCGACTCGCCGGCCTATGCCGTCGTAGCTCTGCAGTGCCGGTAGCTCGCGATGCCGCTCCAGCTCGGCGACCGCCGGTTCGATCGCGCCGGCTGCCACCTCGCCGAAGCGACGAAGCCGCGGCAGCATCGCCTGGGTACGCTCTCGTCCGGCGCGCAGCGCCAGCACGTATTCAAGGTTCGGCGTCGCGTCAAACCAGTTGACGGGTCGGCCCTGCCACCACCTGGCCAGCGCGGCCCGACCTGCTTCGACGTCACCCACGGCCCGTGTCCCATCTGGCGCCTGTCCCGGGCCGGAGCGATCCGGCCACTCCGTTCATGTCCTCGTGTGTACCACCTGTCGCCGTCGCTCGCCAGGCCAATGTCAGCGTGCTCGGTGCCGCGCGGCGGGGCCGGGCTGTTCGGCACAGTCGGGGTTGGCGGGGCTGTGGGAGCATTGTCAAAACGAGGCTGGGCGCGCCCGGCCCAGCGCGCAAAGGCGCAAGAGGAGGGAACGATGCGTGCCCTGCGGCTCGAGTCCTGGCAGAGCGAACCGGTGGTCGTGGACGTCCCGCAGCCGGAGCCGGGACCGGGGCAGGTGGTCGTGCGGGTGGCGGCAGCGGGCGCGTGCCACTCCGACCTGCACGTCATGGACCTCCCCGCCGGCCTTCTCCCGGTCAGCGTCCCGTTCACGCTCGGCCACGAGTGCACGGGAACCGTTGCCGCTATCGGGGCAGGCGTGACGACCTGGAGCGAGGGGGATCGTGTCGCCGTATACGGGCCCTGGGGCTGTGGCGCGTGCTGGCGCTGTGCCCGCGGCGAAGAGAACTACTGCGTACGGGCGGCGGCCCTCGGCCTCGCTCCGGCGGGGCTCGGCTCGGACGGCGCCATGGCGGAGTACATGCTCGTCCCCGACCAGAGGCTCCTCGTTCCCCTCGGCGACCTCGATCCCATCGCCGCCGCTCCGCTCACCGACGCCGGGCTCACTCCGTATCACGCCCTCCGGCGGTCGCTCGGGCTGCTCGTGCCCGGTTCGTCTGTCGTCGTCATTGGCGTCGGTGGGCTTGGCCACCTCGCCATCCAGCTCGTGAAGGCGCTGTCCCCGGCCCGCGTGGTTGCCGTGGACGTCGACGCTGCCAAGCTCGAGTTGGCGTCCATCGTCGGAGCCGACGTCGTGCTGCTGGGAGAACCCGACGCGTCCGGGGCGGTACGGGAGGCGACCGGCGGCGAGGGCGCCGCGCTCGTGCTCGATCTTGTCGGGTCGG
Organism: Acidimicrobiales bacterium; assembly: GCA_050010115.1. GTDB lineage: Bacteria > Actinomycetota > Acidimicrobiia > Acidimicrobiales > Bog-793 > JAKACA01. The sequence continues at coordinate 15,722 of JBEKLQ010000034.1, forward strand.
ACGCGTCCATGGCTCTAGCCGCTGCCGTGGCGGGCGTCGGCTCTCACGTCACGATCGTCGGGCTGGCCGGGGGCACACTCCCGTTGTCCCTCCTCACGGTCCCCTGGGAATGCTCCGTCTCCATTCCGTACTGGGGGAGCCGTTCCGAGCTCGTCGAAGTGCTGGCACTGGCGCGAGCCGGTCAGCTCGACGTGCACGTCGAGCCGTTCCCCCTCGAGGACGGCCCGGCCGTGTACCGGATGCTCCGTGAAGGGAGGATCACGGGCCGAGCCGTTCTGGTCCCGGGGAGCTGAGGCGAGCCGGTGATATCGGCTTGTTACTCGGCGACGGGAGACAATAGACCCGTGCATAGCGACCCTGGCCTCACCTACCGGGAACCGGAGCGGGAGATCCCCGTCATCGGCTCGCCGGACGTCCTCGTCGTCGGGGCGGGCTCGGCCGGTGTGGCTGCGTCCGTCGCCGCTGCGCGACGGGGTGCCGACACCTGGCTCGTCGAGTCGACCGGCTACCTCGGCGGCCTCGCCACCGTCGGCCTCGTCAACCTGCTCCTCACCCTCGACGACGGCGCGGGCACGCAGGTCGTCGGCGGCTTGTGCCAGGAGGTGGTCGACCGGCTCGATGCACGAGGCGAGGCGCGCCACCCACCGCAGGCGGCTTGGGGGAGCGAGGACCCTGCGCTCGTCGGTGCCTGGCGGTGTTGGGGCCTCATCTGGGGAGCGGCGCCGGAGGCCGTCCGCTATTCGGTGGCCTTCGATCCGGAGGCATTTGTCGACGTGTGTTACGAGCTGCTCGAGGAGGCCGGAGTGCGGCTCCGGCTGCACACGTGGTTTGCTGCCGCGCCGACCCGAGCTGGTCGAGTGGAGGCGGTCGTGGTCGAATCCAAACGAGGGCGGGAAGCCATCTGCCCGGGCGTCGTGATCGACGCCACCGGCGATGGGGACGTGCTTGTCTCGGCGGGTGCCGCCTTTGAACACGTCTCGATCCCGCCCCATCTCTGGTATCGCGCCGGTGGCGTCGACGAGCGCTCAGCCGGGGCCGAGGAGGGCCTCGGGCTGCTCTGGTTCCGCACGACCGATCCGGGTCGAGTCCTCGTTCCGTTCGGCCCGCACACTGACCGGGTCGATGCCTGCGACCCTGACGACCTCACGCGGGCGGAGCGGGCGTGCCGGCGAGCGGCGCGGGCGCACTTTGAGGGGTTGCGTACCCAGGTGAAGGGCTTCGCAGGTGCCTGGCTCGACGACTACGCCCGCCTTCTCGGCATCACCGAGAGCCGCCGCCTCCGAGGTGACTACGTGCTGCGCAAGGAGGATGGCGATGTCCGCTTCCTCGACGCCGTGGCCCAGACGGGCCATTGGACCCGCCGTCACGTCGTTTACGACATCCCGTACCGCTGCCTCACTAGCCCGGCGTCGCCCAACTTGCTCGTGGCGGGACGGTGCATCTCGACGACACGGTATGTCCACCAGGCGACAAAGGAGATCCCTGCGGCGATGGCCACCGGGGAAGCTGCAGGTGCAGCGGCCGTGGCGGCGGTGAGGGCTGCTTCCCGGCCCGGGGACAGCGTCGACGTCCGGTCGGTAGATGTGGGGGTCTTGCGATCGGATCTCCTCACGGCGGGAGCGATCGTTGGCCCCGGTGCATAGACGCGGCGAGCGCCCACGCCGCGGCGTCGTCACGTCGACAATAGGCAGTCGATTGCCCGACGCTCTGACGAGTGCATCTGGATCGAGCGCAGCGAGAACTTCACCTGGAAACACGCCGACCCGTGCTCCGATGCGCTCGGCGGCAACTGATCGAACCTGTTCTGCCTGGGCCTTCGAGTCCCGATCGAGGCCGGCATCAGCTGCCCGCAGCACTTGGAACGGGGGAGCCGAACGGCCTTGTAGCCGTCGCGAGATCACATCGCAACGAGCGTCGCTCGTGCGCGATGATCCTCCTACCCGCGACGCCGCACGAGAGGAGCACGTCTGTGCGTTGGAATCTTCCTTCCGACCAGATCCCTGAGGCTTGGTTCAACGTCATCCCACACCTGACGACTCCGCTCGATCCGCCGCTGCACCCGGGAACGCGCCAGCCGGTCGGGCCTGACGACCTCGCACCGCTGTTCCCGATGGCGCTGATCGGCCAAGAAGTCTCGGTCGAGCCGTGGATCGACATCCCCGGGGAGGTGCTCGACGTGCTGAGGCTGTGGAGGCCCACTCCCCTCGTCCGCGCTGAACGCCTCGAGGCCGCGCTCGGCACGCCGGCCCGCATCTACTACAAGGACGAGTCGGTGTCGCCGGCGGGCTCGCACAAGCCGAACACGGCCGTGCCGCAAGCCTTTTACAACAAGGCCGAGGGGGTGCCGAGGCTGACGACCGAGACGGGAGCGGGGCAATGGGGAAGCGCCCTCGCCTTCGCCAGCGCGTTGTTCGGGCTCGACTGCAAGGTTTACATGGTGCGGGCTTCGTACGAGCAGAAACCCTACCGGCGCGTGATGATGGAGACCTGGGGCGCCAACGTCGTCCCCTCGCCCGTCGACGAGCCGGATCACCCCGGTTCGCTCGGCAAAGCGATCAGCGACGCTGTCCGCGACGCCGCCGGGCGCGACGACAGCCACTACTCGCTCGGCTCGGTGCTGAACCACGTGCTCCTCCACCAGACCGTGATCGGGCAGGAGGCCAAGCGCCAGCTGGATCTAGCCGGCGAGCGGCTGCCGGACGTGGTCATCGGCTGCTGCGGAGGCGGGTCGAACTTCGGTGGCATCTCGCTCCCGTTCGTCGCCGACGAGGGCGTCCGACTCCTCGCCGTCGAGCCCACGGCGTGTGCCACACTCACGACCGGGACCTTCGAGTACGACTTCGGCGACACAGCGGGCCTCACACCGCTCTTGCCGATGTACACGCTCGGCCACGACTTCATCCCGCCATCCATCCACGCCGGCGGCCTCCGCTACCACGGCGACGCGCCGATCGTCTCCAACCTGGTGAGGTCGGGACGCGTCGAGGCAGCCGCCTACTCGCAACCCAAGGTGTTCGAAGCCGCCATCTCCTTCGCTCGATCGCAAGGGCAGATCCCCGCACCCGAGACCGCTCATGCCATCCGAGCCGTGATCGACGAAGCGCTCGCCGCCAAGGAGACCGGGGAGGAGAAGGTCATCCTGTTCTCCTATTCGGGGCACGGCCTCCTCGACCTTGGCGCCTACGACGACTACCTTCACGGGCGGCTCGACTCCGACGGGGCTCCAATGGCCGGCTGACGGACCGGGCGCTGGCCCGCGACCGCAGGATGATCGGATTCAACGGCTCACGCCACGGTCGTTCCGTACATCTCGCGCAATGGATCTTTGAGGAGCTCGAGGCGCTCGCCGTCCGGCCCGCTGAAGTAGAGCGAGGACCCGCTCATGTGGACCGCTGGCACACCGGCAGCTTCGAGCTTCCCCCGCAGATACTCCCAGCGATCCGGAGTGACCGAGATGGCCACGTGGTGCAGGCCACCGAATAGCTCGGCGTAGTTCCCGATGTCGAGTCCCGGGAAATCGAAGAAGGCGAGCAGGTTCCCGTTGCCGATGTCGAAGAAGAAGTGCGTCGATCCCCGATAGTCACGGTTCTCGAACAATTCGGTCAGAGGGAACTCGAGTAGGTCCTGGTAGAAGGTGATCGTCCGCTCGACGTTGCTCGACAACAGCGCCAGATGATGAACGCCGCGAGCGGACGACGGTGGTCGCTCGCCGGGCTCCTTGAGGTGCCGCGCCCGCAGGTCTGCCCATTCCTCACTGCGATCGATGTCGGCGCCGTGTCGTGTCATGTCGTCCACCGCGACACGTTGTCACACGCGTCGGCGAGCAGCCAAAGCCGGCCGGCGATCCGCCACGTCGTGCTGTGAGCTCGAAGAGCGCTCCCCGACTGAAGGACTCCGGGTGTCAGCCGCTGTACGACAACAGGACGAACCGTCCTGGCTGCGACGACGCGCCCTGCCAGTCAAGCGCCAGGCAGGTCGTCAGGGTGGGACAGCTCACCGACGTCACGACGCTCTGGGTGAGATCGGCCGGCAACTGCGCTTGCTGCCACGTCTGGCCACCATCGGTCGTCGAGGCGATGACCCCTTGCAGGCCTGACAGGTCCATCGGAGTCGCCGGGGAGCCGCCTGACTCGGTCGGAAGTTGGATGCCGGCCGCCCAACAGTACGAGGTGGTCGGGCAGGAGAGCCCTTGCAAGAGCGAGGCCGGCAAGCCGTTCCCGCCGGTTGCAGTCCAGGTCTGGCCTCCGTCGACGGTCGTCAGCACTTGGCTGGCCGTCCCATCGTTGATCTTGCTTCCGAAGGTCACAGCGGTGCAGGCGCCACCGGTGCCGCAGGAGACGGACACGATCGGCCCGGCCTCGCTGGGTACGGAGGCGGCCGCCCAAGTGGCTCCGCCGTCGGTGCTGTACAGCGCCTCGCCCGCTACCCCCTGCGGAGCTGGAGGAGCTGGCGGCGGCGTCGAGGGCTGCTCGAAGCCGGACGCCATGCAGGCGCCGGAGGCGGAGCACTGGATGGCAGTCGGCACGAAACCCTCCGGAAATGCCGAGTCACTCCAGCTCTGCCCGCCATCAGTTGTACCGAGCGAGTAGTAGACCTCGGAGGAACCTCCGGCGGTCGGCGACGCCCCGCCGATGGCCACGCACGATGTGGCGGTCGTGCAGGAAACGCTGCGGAATTGGAAGGACGAGGACAGCTGCGAGGGACCGGGCAGCGAGGTCCAGGTCTGGCCACCATCATCGGTCGTCACGAGGAAGGCATTGCCGGCGGCATCGAAGGCGCCGGCCACGCACGTGGTGGCGTCGACGCAGTCGAGGCCGGTCGAAGTCGCCATGCCAGCCGGAAGGGACAACAGCTGCCAGGTCGAACCTCCGTCCTGGGTGACCTCGATCGACGTCGTGAACGCCTGCGTTGTCAGCGGACCTACCTCCAGCATGAAACAGGTGGTCGCCGTAGGACAGACGAGGCCGTACTGGGGTTGCGACCCGTTCAAGGCCGTCTGCTCCTGCCACGATCCTTGAGTGATGTCGCCGACCAGCCGCCACGACGGAGCCGGGCTGGGGTGCGTTCCCCGCGAGGCCTGGCGCTGGGCTGGGCGACCAATTGGCTGGACGATGACGGCCGTCAGGGCGAGCGTCACGGTCAGGGCGACCGTGCCGGCGGCGATGCGGCGGCGGCGGCGGCGGTGGCGGGCGCCGAGCGCCTTGCTCCGCTCTTTGGCCAGATCCAGCATCACGGCCAGATCTCTTTCGTCGAGCTCAGGTGATTCGAGCAAAGTGCTCCTCCTTGAGTTGCTGTCCGAGGGTTCCCCGGAGCGCGGACATGCCGCGATGTAGGTGGGTCTTGACCGTCCCGTGGCTGATGCCGAGGGCAGAGGCGACTTGGGCTTCTGAGTAACCGAGCAGGTATCGCAGGACGATCACCTCGCACTGCCGGCGAGGAAGCTTCCCCAAGGCGACGGTGAGCGTCCGGCGCAGGGCGACGTCGTCGGCCGGATCTTTCGTCGCCGGCAGCTGCTCGATGGCGCGGGCCCGGGGCAGCCTGCGGATGGCCTCGTTGACCGCTACCCTCAACGCCCACATCTCCCGCCAGGGCTCTCCGCCGATCTTGCGCCACCGGAAATGCGCCTTGGCCAGGGCGTCCAACGCGGCGTCCTCGGCGGCAGCTCGCTCGCCCGTGACGCGTTGGGCGACGGCGACAGCCTTCGGGAAGACGCTCCGGAAGAAGGAGTCGAAGTCGTCAGCTGGTCCGCTGGCCGTCGGTCGGCTGGCCGTCGGTTGTGTGTCGTCAGCCGCTCCCATCACCCTTACAACCCTCGCAGGGGCCGGATTGGTTGACAAGGTCTCGCAGGCCGGCGGCCCAGCTGGTGGGACACTTCTCGGCAGGGCAGGCTCGCGGCAGATCGCTCGCGACCCGGAGGCTCAGCCGTCAGTGGAAGCTGGGCAGGACGGCACCATCGCCATGGCGTGCCGGCTGCTCGAGATCTCCGCGCCTGAAGGGTCCAAGATTCGCAAGGGCGTCATCGTCGCTGGCATCGGATCGGGGTGGCGTCACCGGGCGTCAATGGTTCGCCGGGTGGAAGAGCAGGTCGGCGGTCCTGTCCGCTCCTCGGAAGGGGAGCGTTGGATCTGATCGTGACAGTACTGTCATCCGCCGGATGAGGTTGTATGCGCGGCAGCGGCAGCTGAGGGATTGGTGATTCAGGCGGCGAGCTCGTGCTGGTGGATGACCCCGCCGAGGATGTCCCGACGGACGACCTTTCCGCCGACCGTGGTGGTCGAGCGAGGGACCGGTTGTTCGAGCTTCAGGCCGCGGTGGGGTCGAGCGCCCGGTTGTAGTGCTCGATGTACTCGCCGAGGATCGACTCCAGGTGGCGCCGGGACAAGACGAGCAGATGGTCGAGGCAGTCTTGCCGGACGGTGCGCACCCAGCGCTCAGCGAACGCGTTGGCCCGCGGGGAGCGCGCCGGGGTCTTGACGGCCTCGACGCCAATCGACGCGAAGATCTGATCGAAGCCAGCGGCGAACTTCGTGTCCCGATCGCGTATGAGGAACCGGAAGGCCTGGCCAGCCTCCTCGAGGTCGGCGACGAAGTTGCGGGCGACCTGGGTGACCCAGGGGCCATTCGGGTTGGCCGTGACGCCGAGCAGGTGGACAACGCGCCGTTCGATCTCGACGACGAAGAGCACGTAGTACCGCGTCAGCAGCACGGTGTCGACGGTGAAGAAGTCGGTGGCCACGATCCCCTTGGCCTGGGCGCGCAGGAACTCGGCCCAGGTCGGCCCAGCGCGCCTCGGGGCGGGGCGCAGGTCGTTGGCGCGGAGGAGGTTGGCGACGCTTCTCTTCGAGACGCTGACACCGCGCTGCTTGAGCTCGCCGACGATCCGAAGGTAGCCCCAGCGGGGGTTCTCCCGGGCGAGGCGCATGATCAGCTCGACGGTCTCGTCAGGTAGGGGCGGACGCCCTGGCCGTCGATGCGGGTACGTCCAACGACGTCGAACGAGGGCGCGATGCCAGCAGAGGATGGTCTCGGGAGTGACGAGGAACGCCGTCCACCGCTCGCGGGACACCAGCTTGGCCAACGTGGCGATGACCGCCCGATCCGACCAGGTGAAGCGGGGCCGGCCGACCTGGCGTTGGAGCACGCCGAGTTGGTGGCGGAGCACCAGGATCTCCGCGTCTTTGGCGCCGACATCCATCCGGAGGATCCCGAGCAGTTCGATGACGCGGCGGACCAGACGGTAGAGGAAGCTGAGCGCCACGGGCGGGGAGCCTCGCTGAGCCTGCCATGGCTGGTCAAGCTGGCGATCGAGTAAATGGACCCTTCAGGATAGTCCACGTGACCCGCTCCAGTCTTGCCCGTAAGCCAGAGTTGAGTAGCAAAGGAGTCGCAAGGAGCGCGCAAGTTCTGGCCCTCTGAGTTCTACAAGATCTGATGCACTCAAAGTCAGCCGACCGAGACTGAACGATGTCACTCGATGGCAGCGGCCACCGCGGCGTACAGGGCCGTGCCGAGGTAGGTGCTGGATGCGCCGTCGATGTGGGACTGGTCTCGGTAGACCACGATGCCGGCGATAACCGATGGGCAGCGCAGGTCGGCGCAGAACAACTGGCTCGTCGGGATGAAGGGCGAGCCCGTCGACTTGGTGATGGAGATGACTTGGTCGTCGAATGACAGAGTCGCGGACGGCAGATCGAGAACGCATTTCCCGAGAGTCGCCTCGCTCGAAAGGAGGCACTGGACCGGATCCTGGACCGGCCAGTAAGGGGCGTCGTCGAGAAGGACGACACTGGGCACGATCTTACCGAGGCGGGCGAGTTCGACGCTCAGACCCTGCAGGTCGTACTTCATGGAGGAGCCGCCGTAGCTTGCCCCCCAGCTGTAGGCGGTCGCGTAGATGATCGCCTGAGGGTGGAGGGCGGCAATCTCGGTCATTGCCCAGGAGTGCCATTTGTTGCAGGCGTCGGTCCGCCCGGCTCGCAGGTTCGGCGGTCCGAAGATCGGCGCGGGGCCCGGCGCATTTGGATCTGAAGACCACTGGATGGCTGCGCAACCCAGGCGGATAACCGGTACCAGTTGCCAACCCGCCTTCTGGGCGAAGTAGACAAGTGCCGGGAGCCACTCCTGGGCGTGTGAATCACCGTAGACCACCACGATGTGCGCGGAGTGAGTTGCCCCGAGGTGACAGATGGGGCTGCTGTACTGCCCGAGGATCCCGACGCACGGTTCGTATGGGGGAGTCTGCTCTTCCTCGATCTGCTGGAGGAGAGCGCCGGTCACGGGTTCGGCGAGGACGCTCGGGCTGAGGGCTTCGATGACCGCCTGCACGTAGGGCGATCCGCTCGGGCCTTGCATCGTTCCCGTTGGCACCGAGGAGCCGGTGGTCTGTGTCGTACTCGGCGACGTGCCTCTTCCGCTGGGTCCCGTCGGGACAGTCCCACCTCCAGCCCGGAGGTGCTTGCCGTTGGCGTGTGTCGTCGTTGTCGCGAGCGTTACGGAAGGATGGATCGGATCGCCCGTCGTCGGCCCGCTCGACACGTGGCTCGGCGGCAGAAGCGGCAGCGACGTCGGCGTGTGCGAGCTGAAACCGGTCAGCTCGGTCTGGATGGCGCCGAGACCGAAGAATGCGGCCAGCCAGACGGTGCCGACCGTCACTGGCCATAGGGCGAAGGCACGGGCGCCCTTGGCGACGCGTGCGCCCTTGTGGATCGGTCGCTCGACGAGCCTGTAGCTAATGGCGCTCATTGCGAAGGCCAGGCAGAGAAGCATCAGGTTGTCGAGAGTCGAGAGGCTGTGACCGGCCCGCTCGGAGGCGATGATGAGCACCGGCCAGTGCCACAAGTAGAGCGAGTATGAGATGTCTCCCACGTAACGCAGCGGCTGACGTCCAAGTATTGCTCCCGTTCCGAAGGGCGCGGCGGACGGTAGACCACCGATGATCACGAGGGCGGCTCCGCCGACCGGGAGGAGGGCGGCATAGCCGGGAAACGCGGTCGAGCTCGAGTAGCTGACGGCGGCGACGACGATGGCGCCAAGTCCGGCCCAGCTCCCCACAGCACGGAGCGAGGCGGTCAGGCGCTGCAGGAACGCTGTTCCTAGCGCCACCAGGCAACCCATTCCGAGCTCCCACGCACGGGTGAAGGGGGAGAAGTAGGCGGCCGTAGGGTTGCTGGCCGTGGCGTGTATCGAGAAGAGAAACGACACGATCACGCCCGCCACGAGCATCGCCACGAGGCGAGCCTGGCCCCAGCCGGTCATGCCGCCTCTCTCCGGCGCTTCGCTCTTTGCCCGGCGCCGGATGCCCCAGGGCATGGCGGCAATGATGAGGACTGGCCAGGCAAGGTAGAACTGCTCCTCCACCGCCAGCGACCAGAAGTGCTGTATCGGGGAGGGGGGTATCGTGCTAGCGAAGTAGTCGGTACCGACGTGGGCGAAGTGGAAGTTGGCTAGGAAGACGGCGGCCCACAAGGAGTCGTGGAAGGCCGACTGCGCCTCCAGGAAGTTGAGCAGGTAGAGGCTGGTCACTGTCGTCGCGACCAGTGTCAGGGCAGCGGCCGGCAGAATGCGGCGTGCCCGGGCCGCATAGAAGCTGCCTAAGGTCACCCGCCCAACTTGCTCGCCGCGGCGAAAGATCCATCCTGTGATGAGGTAGCCGGAGATGACGAAGAAAACGTCGACGCCGACGTAGCCACCTGCGAAATGCGGGACATTGGCGTGGCAGAGAGCCACCAACAGGACGGCGACGGCACGAAGGCCTTGCAAGTCGCGGCGGAATTCATGGTGTCCGGACGGGCTCGATGCGCTTTCCTGTTTCGATGACGTATCAGTCCCCCAACGCGACGTCATTCGGAGATATTAGCTGTCGCTTGGTGGCTCCGCATTGGGTCGCAGCCGGAGCCGACTTGGCCACCATCATGGTCGGGTTGCACTCTCGCAACAGGGCTCCGCGCATCGCAGCCGCCCGTCCGAAGAGCAGGTGGCGCTTAGTGCCCGGTCGGTACGAGTGTCGGCCACTGGGCGGGGTCATCCACGAGACCGACTTGTCGCGTGACCTGCTTCGACGGAGTTTTCGGCACCCACAGGTTCGCGGCAACGGACCAAGAATCAGATTCCTATCGTCCAACGAGTCGCGTGCCGTCTACGTGACCAGGATGTCTGACACGACCCACGCGGTGGGTGGGTACCGCTTGCTACTCCTTGGCGCCGTTCGTTGCGCCTGTTCTGGATTGACGCAAGTGCTTGACCAGGGCTTTCCAGCGCGCTCGGAGGTACTCGAAACCCCAACCTTCTGATCCGTAGTTTCAAAGGGCCTGTCTGCTGGCTGAGGTCTGGTGACGTTCTCCCTGCTCACGTCGGGTGCACGATCCACCCAGTCTGTCCAGTTCGGCCGAATTCGGCCCAGTAGATTGCCACCGAGATTGCCAACCGACCCTCTGACTCGGGGTCAGATGTTTTGGCTCGGTCGGACACCTGTTTCGGCTTTCGAGGACTGCCGTCGACAGTAGGATGACTTACGAGATGTCGAGCGAGCCCGTCGTGCCCACGCGCCTACCGAGCCTCGAGCTGCCGGTCGAGGAGTTATTGCGTCGCGCCCGCCCTCTCCCGCCCCACGAGGAAATGCTGATCGAAGAGCTCGATGAGGCCGAGGGTCTGGCGTTTCTGGCTGCACTCAACGGGTGAGCCTGCAGCCGGGTCGCGGCCCGGTCGTGATCGACACCGATGTATACGGGGCCGAACTGGTTCCTGGCTCCAGACTCGCAGAGCTCTACCAAGCGATCATCGTCGGTAGGGCCGCGTTCATCTCCTTCCAGACTGCGGCGGAACTTCGTTACGGCGGGCTCCTGCGGAACTGGGGTGAAGCTCGAATGCGGAAGCTCGAGGCGAGGATCGCCGCTGCCGAGACGGTGCATACGGGGCCGGAGCTCGTCTTGACCTACGCCCGTCTGCGGGTCGAGTGCCAACGGATCGGACATCCTCTCGCTCAGCGGGATCACGACGCCGACCGCTGGGTAGCTGCAACGGCCGTTCGGCTCGGGATCCTGCTCGTGTCCAACGACGGCATTTTCGCAAACGTCCCAGGTCTCATGGTGGAGACCGCGGCGAGGTAGACATCCATGCTTCTCAGTGGTTTCGGTCCGAGGGGTTGCCGCCGTACAGAACGATTCAGCGTGCCTGCCCGTGCGTCGTCCGGCGTCGTTCTGTATGCCTTATCCATTGATAGAGGGAACCGTCGGGGCGACGTCTGGGTGTGGACGATATGGGGGCACCTGCTCGCTGCTGACTGCACCTGTCCGGGTGCTGGGCCTGTTCAGGCCGCTCGGCGGCGGACCAGCCAGACGGTTGCGGCGAGCAGGAGCAGCGAGAGCGCGAGCAGCCAGCCGTCTTCGATCCACTGGAACGGCCAGAACCGGCTGGCCGGCTGGTAGGTCGTTAATTGTGTGTAGCCGTGCTGGATGAGGTATTGCACGGGGTCGCCGAAGTGGTTGGGGTCACGGGTCCGGGTTGGAACAATCCGGACGGCATCCGAGCTGAGATCCAAGTGCCACCTGCCCGCCTCCTCAAGCCGCCAAGCCATCCCGGCGGTAACAGCGTGGGACCACGGGGTAGACGCATGATCGAACCGAGAGACCAAGACCCGCGCCCGGGTGTCACGGTGGCACCTCGTCGTGGAACAAGGCAGGCAGAACGTCCGTCGCCGATTGTGCTGGACCGTCCCGCTCTTCGTCATCGGCCCGGCCGGCGTCTACCTTGCCGTCGGTGTCGCCGTCACGGCTTTGAACCATTGGTTCCAACCTGGCTTTGGCTTGCGGACGTCCGCGGCGACGCAGGTCGTCTCGAGAGCGCCGGTGGGCGGGCACGAGGCCAACGTGCTGGCGCTCTTGGCGGCATGCTTCGCCGCAATGGCCCCCGCAAGGGCATTGTGGAGCCCTCGCCAAGCGACCGAGGCCTGGTGCAAAGGAGCCGAGGGCGAGGAGAGGCTCGGCCGTCGGCTTGAAAAGCTCGATCAGCATGCCTTCCGCGTGCTCCACGACAGGCTCCTGCCGGGATCACAAGCAAACGTCGACCACCTCGTGATCGGGCCCACGGGCCCCTTCCCTGTGGACGCCAGGAACTACTCCGGCGAGCTGACGTTGTCGAAGGGGACGCTTTGGCACGGCCGTCATCCCCTCACCAAGAGGTTGGCGGTGACACGGAGGGAGGCCGAGCCAGTGTCTCAGACCTTGTCCGGTCCGTTGCCTGGGCAATCGCCCGACGTGAAGCCGGTGGCGTGCATCCTCGGCGCCGAGCTTCCTCGGCACAGATCCGGGGCGGTGAATCCGGAACCGTCACCTTGTCAGAGTACTTGCTCGGCTGTAATGTTACTCGTCAGTAAGCTTACTGACCAGTAAGAACGCAACGTGGAGGTGGCGACGTGGCCGAGCACGAATTCGACATCGAATCCCTCGACCTCACCGAGATCTCCCCGCCGGACTTCGCCCGGCTGATCAAGGACATGCCCGAGCGCCAGCTCGCCGCGATCGGCACTGGGCCGTCACGAGAGCGGATCGTCGACGAGATCCTCAGCCGCATGGCGACCTCCTTCAAGCCGGAGGTCGGCGGCCGACTACGAGCCGTGATCCGCTGGCGGATCCTCGACACCGACCAGCCCGAGATCACGTTCGAGATGGACATCGCCGACCAGGCCTGCCGCCTCACGAAGGGCGTCGCTGAGCCCGAGCCCCGGCTCGTCCTGACCATGTCCACTGCCGACTTCGCGCGGCTCGCCTCCGGCAACGCGACCGGCACCGCGCTCTTCATGACGGGCCGGCTCAAGGCAGTCGGCGACCTCGGGCTCGCCGCCGGCCTCGCAAGCTACTTCGACATCCCCGTGGCCTCACATGCCCTTTGACCTCGAGCTCACCGACGAACAGTCCGAGCTACGCGACTGGGCGCACGGCTTCGCCGCCCAGGTGATGCGCCCGGCCGCGGCCGAATGGGACGAGCGCGAGGAGACCCCCTGGCCGGTCATCCAGGAGGCCGCCAAGATCGGCCTCTACGGCTTCGAGACGCTCGCGGAACTGTGGGGCGACACGACCGGGCTCTCGCTGCCCATCCTCAACGAGGAACTGTTCTGGGGCGACGCCGGTATCGGCATGTCGCTCCAGGGCACCACGCTCGCCGTGGCCGGCATCTACGCCAGCGGCACCCCTGACCAGATCATCGAGTGGATGCCGCAGTGCTTCGGCGACGCGACCGTCCCGAAGCTGGGCGCGTTCTGCGTCTCGGAACCCGAAGCGGGCTCCGACGTCGCCGCGATTCGGACGCGGGCCCGCTACGACCAGACCACCGACGAGTGGGTCCTCAACGGCCAGAAGGCGTGGATCACCAACGGGGGCATCGCCAACGTGCACGTCGTCGTCGCCTCCGTCGACCCCGAGCTGGGCGCGCGCGGCCAGGCTGCGTTCATCGTCCCGCCGGGAGCGAAGGGCCTGACGGGCAACCGCAAGATCAAGAAGCTGGGACTCCGCGCCTCGCACACCGCGGACGTCTTCCTCGACGACGTGCGCGTGCCGGCCGAGCTCGTGCTGGGCGGCAAGGAGAAACTGGACGAGCGGCTGGCCCGCGCCCGCGAGGGGGGCACGGCAAGGCGACAGCACGCGATGGCCACCTTCGAGTTGTCCCGGCCGATCGTGGGCGCGCAGGCGCTTGGCATCGCGCGCGCCGCCTACGAGTACGCTCTCGACTACGCGAGCCAGCGGGTGCAGTTCGGGCGGCCGATCATCCGCAACCAGGCGATCGCGTTCGCCCTCGCCGACATGCGCATGGAGATCGACTGCGCTCGGCTGCTGATCTGGCGGGCGGCGTGGATGGGCCGCAACGGCCGTACGTTCTGCGCTGGGGAGGGCTCCATGTCCAAGCTGAAGGCGGGTGAGGTCGCCGTCGCCGCGACCGAGAAGGCCGTCCAGATCCTCGGCGGTGCCGGCTACAGCCGAGAACACCCCGTCGAGCGCTGGTACCGCGACAGCAAGATCTACACCATCTTCGAGGGCACCAGCGAGATCCAGCGGCTGGTCATCGCACGCGCCATCTCCGGACAGCCGATCGCGTAGGGTGTGCGTGCCGGAAACTCAATCCTCACTGAGCTGCCACGGCGCGCCGAGTGCGCGCGGCGGAGCGAAGTGCGCCAAGCTGACCGACTATCGGCCTTCGCTTCCTCTACCGGGCTGTTCGCCGCGGGCTCGAGTTGGTCGTCCTGTGCTTCCGGGCGACCGAGGCCAAGGACGTGGAGGCCCCCTCCCGGCGACAGTGCCCAACTGGCGGGAGGGGCCCCTCGCGTACAAGGAACCCCTCATCCTCGTCGTCCACATCACCGGCGACCACACCAATGCCATCGCCAATCAGCGCTGCCGAAGTGGCGCCTCAGAACGTCAGATATACCTTCCGCTTACAGCAAGCCGTCGCCCCGCTAGAAGCGCATACTGATTCATCTGCGCACGCCGGCTGGCTTCGAGAGAAGTAAGGAGGTGGGCTTGACCCGATTTGACGGACATCCACCATCAGGGGCGAAGCCCCGGAAAGGATGTCCATCATGGAGAAGAACACGGGGAAGCAGCGTCGCCCTCGTCGGTCGTTCTCGAAGGAGTTCAAGGCAGAGGTCGTCGAGCTGGTCCGCCAACCCGGCAATACCGCCGGGAGCGTGGCTCGCGATCTTGAGCTCACCGAGACGGCCGTGCGCGAGTGGGTGCGCCAGGCGGACGTCGACTCTGGTCGGCGCGACGGTCTGACGACAGCCGAGCGGGAGGAGCTCGCCAGGCTGCGCAAGGAGAACAGGGTGCTTCGCGAGGAGCGGGACATCTTGAAAAGAGCGACAGCTTTCTTCGCACGGGAGATCCGGTGAGCGTGTACCCGTTCATCGAGGCGGAGAATGCTGGGCAGGACGGCAACGTCGCCATGGCGTGCCGCCTGCTCGAGATCTCCCGGTCCGCCTACTACGAGTGGTCCGAGCACGTGCCTTCTCGCCGCCAGCTCTCCGACGAGGAGCTCGGCGAGAAGATCGAAGCGGCCTACAAGGCGTCGAGATGCACCTACGGGGCGCCCCGGATCGCGAAAGCGCTCCGGCGGGACGGCATCTGCGTCGGGAAGAAGCGCGTGGCGCGCATCATGTCCCAGCGCGGGCTCGCCGGGCGCTGCAAGCGGCGCTGGAAGCGCACGACCATCGCCGACCCGGAGGCTCAAAAGGCCGCCGACCTCGTCAAGAGAGTCTTCGGCCCGGGCACCGTCGAGCTCGACCGTATCTATGTCGGCGACATCACCTACCTGTGGACTTGGGAGGGCTGGATGTACCTGGCGAGCGTGATCGACCTCGGGTCGAGACGAGTCGTCGGCTGGTCGATGGCGGACCACATGGAGGCCTCCCTCGCCTGCGACGCCCTCCAGATGGCCATCGACGCCCGTCGGACCGCAGCCGGCTTCATCTTCCACTCCGATTAAGCCGAGGATCACGCGAAGCCGAGGAACCGTGGCATCGCCGTGTGTCGACCGGTCGGGCTGAGCTGTTCCTCGGCTTAACGATCGGGCGGCTATCGGAGGCTGTAGAGAGCTTCGAGCCTGTCGCTGGTGAGTCCCTGATCCACTGGGTGGTCGATCGCCGGGGTCGCCGCCTCGACGGCTTGGCGCATCATGTCCACGGTGGCGAAGGCGTAGAAGGCCGCCGTGGTCGAGACGCTCTCGTGGCCGAGGAGCCGCATGATGATCGGGAGCGGGATGCCCTGCTGGTAGAGGTCCATCGCCTTGGTCTTGCGCAGCATGTGGCAGTGGACGTGCTGTGGGACCGTCGGACAGGCGCTGCGGGCGCCTAGGGCGGCCTGTTGCAGGATGGCGGCGACGCTGTCGGTCGACAGTCGACACGGTTGCCCGTGGTGCAGGCTGAAGAACAGCGGTCGCGTCACAGGCAGGGCCGCCGCATTCGGGTGGAACTCGGCGAGGTAGACCTCCAGGTGCTCGATCGTCTTGGCGGTGAGCGGAACGACGCGGGTCTTGTCGCCCTTGCCGACAAGGGTCACATGCCCGGGCTTGGCCAAGCAGACCCCTTGCAGCGTCAGGCTGGTGATCTCACCGACGCGGGCGGCAGTGTCGTAGAGCAGGATGAGCAGCATCCGGTTCCTGCGCGACTTCGCGGTGCGGCCACCGAAAGCAGCCAGGACGGCCCGTGTCTCGGCCTCGCTGAGGTACTCGATGGGCTTCCTGGGGCTGGATGGGCCTCGCAGCGCCTGAGCCGCCTGGCTGAGAGCGATCAGGGTGAGATCCTCGTAGGAGCAGTAGGTCAGGAAAGCCTTGACGGCGCTGAGGCGCAGCGCGACGGTCCTCGGCG
The DNA here is from genome assembly GCA_050010115.1 of Acidimicrobiales bacterium. Lineage (GTDB taxonomy): Bacteria > Actinomycetota > Acidimicrobiia > Acidimicrobiales > Bog-793 > JAKACA01. The sequence goes on from JBEKLQ010000034.1 coordinate 32,070, forward strand.
CGTAACGTCGCTGGTCCGACATCCAAGCCAGCCAGGACTTCAGATGCTGTCGGTCGAAGTCGTCAAAGCTGACCTCGGCGCGTTCGACGTGCTCGTGCTCGGCCAGGTAGCCGAGGAAGCACTCGAGGCTGATTCGGTATGCCTCGATCGTCTTCGGCGACCGTCGCTGCACCGTGGGCAGGTAAACGTGCAGGTACTCCCGGGCGAAGGTGAAGAAGTCGGGAGTGTCGGTCCTCGGGTCGCGTCTCACTCGAATCCGACCTCCGGGAGCACCGACAGTGACTTGTTGCCAGCGATGTCGGCGTAGGACTCCATGAAGTCGGGCGAGGTGTGGATGTAGTAGTAGGTGGACTCGATGGTCGCGTGGCCCATGTAGCGGGCCAAATAGGGCAGCATCGCGGTGACGTCCTTGCCGTCAGCCATCCACCGCTCGATGTTGGCGTAGGCGAAGTGGTGTCTGAAGTCGTAAGGCCGCGGCTGACGGCCATCCGTCGGCCGTGCCAGCCCGGCCTCGTCCCAGACGCGGTTGAAGATCTGTCCGACGGTGGCGGCGGTGACCTGGTGGCCGGCGCCGGAGACGAAGAACTTCTGACGCGAGAGACCGAACTGCCGGCGGGATGCCTGCTCGCAGACAGCCAAGACGGTGATGACGTCGTCGCTCAACGGGAGCCTTCGACTGCGGTCTCCCTTGGAGCACACGACGTCGATGTGGCCCTCCGCCAGGTCGACGCGATCGGGTGAAAGCAGGCGGACCTCCCCGGTCCGCATGCCGCACGAGTGCATAAGCGTGAAGAACGGCACCGCCTGCCACCGCCACGGGGACCGTGCCTGAAGCTGTGCTGCGGCCGAGAAGAACCGCTCAATCTCGCTCGTCCTGAGTAGGTAGGGCTGGGCTCGGACGGCTGGCGCCTTCCAGCGGTCGGACAGGACGTACGCATCGGTGTTGCCATGTACCTGCAGCCACCGGCCGAGGTCACGGACATAGGACATCCACGACCGGTAGCGGCCCGAAGCGGCCAACTGCTCGATCACCCATCCCTCGACGGTGTCCCGGCCGAACACGGTCCGGGCGTGGGCGGCGCAGTAAGCGTCGAACCTCTTCAAGTACCAGACTCGGGAGCTGCCGTAGAAGCCCATCTTCTCCTTGAAGGCGAGATAGGCGTCCAGCTCCGGAGCGAACGCGCTGGTGAAGCCGTGGGCGCTCATGAGCGCGCACCGTCGGGTAGGTCCAGCACGCACTGCAGCAGATTCTCCCGATCGACGCTCATGTACAGGTTCGTCGACTCGGCGCTGGCGTGGCCGAGCACGGCCGATATGGTCGGCAGCGGCACCGATGCCCGCAGCAGCCTGGACGCGGCGTTATGGCGTAGGAACCGACACCCGCCCTGGACGCTGGTGATGCCGGCCTCATGGAACACCTTCGCCGTCACTCGGTGGATCGAGGCGTGATCGGCGAGCCGAGTATGTGGCGCCACGCACCGCAGGAACACATGAACGTCCGTAGAGTCCGGCCTGTCGCCCAAGATGTAGTCGGCAAGCTTGACCACCACCGACGCCGTCAGCGGCACAGTCAGCGGGTTGTTGGTCTTCTGCTGCACGATCTCGGCAGTCCGACCGCGCCAGTCGATGTCGCTCAGCCTCAGGCCGATGATGTCGCAGGCCCGCAGGCCAGTCGTCAGCGCCAGCAGGGTGATGGCCGCGTCCCGGGCGCTGACTGCTCCGGAGACGCATGCTTGCACGACAAGGCGTTCGTCGTCGTCGCTCAGAACCGGAAGGATCGCGTGGGAACGCTTGACACCTGCCAGACCTACCGCCTCGACGAGGTCGGTGCGACCTGTGAACTTCAAGAACGGGCGGAAGTTCGACACCACCCAGAACATGGAGGACCTTGCCCACGTGCTTGACAGCGCTTCGAGGAAGCCCAAGATGGTGGCGCCGTCGGCGTCATCAAGACGGCAGATCCCACGCGATTCCAAGAACACGAGGTAGCCGCTCGACACCCGACCGTAGGCGGCGAGAGTCGCCGGTGCCAGACCGCGTTCGGCCATCTGGGCTTCCCATGCCGCGCACAGGTCGATGAACTCGCTCGACCCAGGTCGCGCACCTCCACCACCGCGTTTACGGGTCGAGAGATCCACCCGGCCGGTCTTCACATAGGAGTCGAAAACGCTGACCAACCGGCCGTAGTCGAACCTCCGCTGTGCACTGAAGCGACCGGTGCGTGGGCTGACCGTCATCGACTCGAAGGCGGCTCCCAGCGAGGGCGTGTAGACGCCCCCGCGTTCTTCAGCGAAACTCGCCAGAACCTTGACCGTCTTCGCGTACTGGCCGATCGTCGACTCCGAGTAGCTGGCTGCTCGTAGTTCCGAGATAACAACCGACGCGATCTCTGTGACCGTCGTGTCCATGCCCATCCCCTTTCGTAAGACATGCGGGCACGGCGGACGCTACGGAGGACCGGGATCGTTAAGCCGAGGAACAGCTCAGCCCGACCGGTCGACACACGGCGATGCCACGGTTCCTCGGCTTGGCGTGATCCTCGGCTTAATCGGAGTTAACCCAAATTCGGTTTAACTCGGACAGGGGAAGCCAGTACACCTCGGCCGACTTCCGTACGCTCCTCAGCAACGCCGGAGGGCTCCAAAGCCTTTCGCGAAAAGGGCAATGTTGGGACAACGCCGTAGGCGAGAGCTGGTTCTCGACGTTGAAAGAGGAGCTGATCCATCGCCAGTCCTGGGCG
>JBEKLQ010000035.1:0-33208 GCA_050010115.1 Acidimicrobiales bacterium
GCGACAGTCGTCTTCAGCCCGAACGTGTCCGGAGCAAGCTAACTCAGCCTCGTGGACCTGAACGTCGGTGGGCGACGCGATCGCCCATCGACGTTCAACCGCGGCTGGCGAGCGGACGGCGGTTTCTTGGTCTGACATAGAGAACCCGAAGGGGACCGATGGTGAAGGGGAAGGGCCGATCGAAGTTGTGGAGGCCATTGGGTGTCGCCATCGCGGCCGCAATCGGCGCGCTCGCCGTGACTGGAGGCGGCGGCGCCGGTGGAGGTGCCGGCAGCCGCTCGGCGACCGATAGCCGGACACAGGCGCCGTCTCACCTCGTTCCCGGCAGGCAGGCCCCACTCGTAGCTGAGCTCACCGCTGTTCACCGCGCCCAAGCCTCGATCCGCCGGCTGGAGAACGCTCCTGGCATGCCGACGTGCCCGCCGCCGTCCATCCCCGCAGCGACCTATCCTCCCGGCAACACCTACGGCGTACCGTTCCTGGCCGCCGTCACCAACGCAGAGATCCTGACCGGCTATGACGAATGGACCGCCAACCATCCGATCTGGACTGTGGGGTCCACCACGTACCACCTCTACCCATGGCAGGCGAAAATCTACGACATCAGTGGATGGGTCACGGGCCTGCTCCAGCTCCCGAACCTGAGCGCAGACATCTCGTCCCAAGACGTCGTGTTCTGCGATCAAGGCGGGCAAAGGTGCGTGTCTGCCCATCCGCCGGCGGGCGGGTGCATCCACGTCAACCTGAGCGGAGCGCCGGTCCCGGGGCAGCCGCCGCCCCCGACCATCACGAACGATCCCCCGCCGGGCCAGAAGTGTTACCAGGCGCCGAACTTCTGTCTCCCCTACGTCATCACGTTGACACCGGTGGGAACATCGACGCTCACCGTGACCGGCGTGCAGCCGGACGGTGCGCTCATGCTGAGCGTTACGACGTCGGCGGTGTCCGCCCTCAGCATCACGATCCCGCATGTCTCGGAGTCGTGCCAGGATGCGCCCACGACGATCACACTCTCCACGCAGGAGCCTGCGAGTTTTCCACCTGGAGCTCCGATCAAGCCGAACCGAGGCGACCCTGACCTCCGGGGGCTCCAGACCCCACCTGTGCCTCTCACGGGACCGCTCGCGAGCGCGAGCAGCATCGTGGCCAGCAACGACTTCTCCGTGCCGGCGTTCTCGCAGACGGCATGCCCCCTCCTCGCCGCCGTCTTCGACGGGCCACTCGGCGGTTGGAACAAGTTGTCGCCCCAGCAGCCGGCGAGCGTGAACAACAACTACTTCGACAAGACGCCCCCACCCGCAGACGCCGGCACACCCGGATGGGTCCAGTTCTCTGCCACGACGACCGTCTCCAGCCTGGGCATACCAGTCGGGCCACCGGCGGGCTTCAGCCTCGGACCTGAGAGGTAGGGCGGCGATGGCACGTAATCGGACGCCGTCGAACACCGGGCAGCGACCTGCTCCGGACTCCGACGCCGTCATCTCCATCCAGGGGATCACGAAGCGATTCGGCGACCACACGGTCCTCCAAGACATCACCTTCGACGTCCCTCGGGGCAAGACATCTGCTGTCTTGGGACCCTCGGGCACGGGGAAGTCCGTCTTGCTCAAGACGGTGATCGGGCTGCTCCGGCCGGAAGCAGGCCAGGTCTACATCGACGGCGATCCCATGGTGGGGGTGCCTGAAAAGGAGGTCCTGCGGATTCGCCGCAAGATCGGAGTGCTCTTCCAGGATGGGGCGCTCTTCGGTTCGATGAACCTGTTCGACAACATCAGCTTCCCGCTCGTCGAACATACGAACAAGACCGACAAAGAGATCCGTGACATCGTTCTGGCCAAATCCGAGCTCGTGGGGCTGGGGTCACACCTCCACAAGCTTCCCGGCGAGGTGTCCGGAGGCATGCGAAAGCGGGCTGGCCTGGCTCGTGCCCTCGCACTCGAGCCGCAAATCCTCTTCTTCGACGAGCCGGACTCCGGCCTCGACCCGGTCAGGGTCGCCTACCTCGACCAACTCATCAACACGGTCCACGAGGAGACGGCGGCGACGTTCTTCATCATCAGCCACAACATCGAGTCCGTCAGGCGGACGGCTCACTACTTGGGGCTCTTGTTTCAAAGCAGGCTGGTGGGTTTTGGTTCGAAAGAAGCGATGACGAACTCGGGGGTCCCCGTGATCGAACAGTTCCTCGCTGGGCGTCCCGAAGGCCCGATCAGTATGGACGAGATGGCCGATGCCGAGGTCGTCGACCGCGGAATCTCTAGAGATACCGCTGAGACCGGACGGCTCGAGCCGGTCTCGATACCAACCCAGGGTGTCGGTGAAGCGACGAGCACCCTGCCTGCAGCTGCCGGCCTCGGTCAGGATCCGGGTGCTTGGCACACCGGGTCATAGGGCCGCCAAAACGATTCCTGGGAGAGAACATGTCATACGAGATCACCAAGAACTTTCCAGACGATAGGCCAGCAGCCACCACCGCGAGCGGAAGCGAAGCTGCCGAGAACCTCGACCCCATCGAGGACGTGCTGCTCGTCGAGGGCGTCGTCCTCGGTGACGGCACGCCGGGCAGCGATGGCCCCAAACCACCGCCGACATCGACGCCGACAAGAACGAGCCGGCCGAAGGTCACCGAGTCCAAGCCCGCCAAGGCCAAGTCCTCGAAGGCCAACTCCGGGGGAGGCGGGCGAGCCGGCGGATCCGCGAAGGCTGGAGGAACCGTAGGAGGCGGGAAGGCCGGACACCCAGCCGCCGGCCCAGTCGCGGACGCGAAGGCGCCGCGAAAGAACCGAGTAACTCCACTTGCAGTCGTGGTGGTCGATCCAGACGAGGCTCCCGAGGTCGCTCCCAGCATCGAGGAATCTACGAGCAGCGACGCCACCGGATCAGGCGAGACCGAAACGCCTTCACCGGGACGGCTGGGGCGAGCCCGGCGCCTGTTGGTCGGCAACTTCACCGCCACCGCCCTGGGTACCGTCGCTGTCGCCTTGGCGGTCGCCTTGATCCTCGCGATGATGCAGCTCGGTAACCAGAGCGCGCTCAACAACGCCCGTTCCAGCGCTCTGTTTGCGGCCAAGACCTACTCCGTCGAGATCGCCGGCTACGACTACCGTCACCTCGACACGGACTTCGGAGTCGTTCTGGCGAACTCGACACCGTCGTTCCGCAGCAGCTTCGCCCAGTCCAGCAACGCGCTGAAGTCGACGCTGACCAAGTACCACGCCACGGCCACCGCCAAGGTCGTCGCCGCTGCGATCATCTCGGCGACCACGAGTCGAGCTGAAGTTCTGGTCTTCCTCGACCAGACGGTCGCGAACTCAGCTCAGAAAGGCGGCGCGACGACGGATCGGAGCCAGGTCGAGATCACGCTCGTCAACACGGGCGGAAAGTGGCTAATCGACCAGGTGACGCTGCTCTGACGACGCGAGCGGGCGAGACCGAGACCCCAACTCAGGTCGTCTTGACCACCAGGAGGTTGCACGGCAGGCGGTGCATGACTTTGGTCGGCACTGAGCCGAGTCTGACGACGCGAGCGATGCCGGTCATGCCGCGGTTGCCCGTCACGAGGAGGTCGAACCCTCCCCGCCGGGCAAACTCGACCAAAGCGGTCGTCGGTTCGCCCGACAGGACCTGGGTCTCGATCGTGACGCCAGAATCAGCATGGCGGGCGGACTCACGCTCGACGACTTTCGTGGCGACCTCAGGCGGACCCACGGACACGATCGTGAGCGGCGCCGCCGCCGCCCTGGCGACATCCACGGCCCGGTCGACGGCGATTGCCGCCGTGATCGAACCATCCGTGCCGACCAGGACTTTCGTGGGCATGGCAACACCGTACCCAGTTCCCTTGAAATTTCAAACTCTCTGCCTCGCCCTCGACGGCACCGGCCGGCCGGCGGCCCGAGCCCAATGGCCGCAAGCGGCGGTGTCAGAAGGGGAGGAGCCATGACCTACCAGAACGTCGTAGTAGGCAGCGACGGTTCCGCCACCGCTGAGCTGGCGGTGAGGAGCGCCGCCGAGATCGCCGCCGAACATGGGGCGCGCCTCGTCATCGTGACTGCTTACGCGCCCCGTGGCGACGAGATGGCGCGCCAGAGCGTGGTCCCCGAGGACGTCCGTTGGGCTGTCACCGAGGTCAACCAGGCTGAGGAACGCGTCCGGGACGGTCTCCGAATCGCGGCCGAGGCCGGAGTGACGGGCACCGTCACCCAGGCGATCGCCGGCAGTCCCGCTGACGTGCTCCTCGATGCGGCCGACAGTTTCGACGCCGACCTCCTCGTCGTGGGATCGAAGGGCCTGACGCCGAACGCCCACTCGATACTCGGGAGCGTCGCTGCCTCGGTGGCGCATCACGCACCCTGCGACATCCTCATCGTCCACACGACCTCCTGAGACTGGTCGCTGGCCTTCAGACCGCCTCGATGGCCCGCTCCATCACGACGAAGTCTCGCTCTTCTCGGTGCTGTGGGACGCTCGCCACCACCTGATAGCCCTTCTCCTCATAGAAACCCTCCGCCCTTCCTCCCGCCAACGCCTCCAACCGCACACGCCGGCAACCCCGCTCGGCAGCGAGTCGCTCCGTCGCGCGCAGCAACTGGGCTCCCACCCCGTGGCGGCGCCATTGCGGTGCGACGACGAGACGGGCCAGCCTGCATGTGGCGCCCTTCACCTCGCCCTCGGCGATGCCGCCGATCTGCCCACTGAGGCGGGCCGTGATCACGTAGGGCTCATCGGGACGAATGGTGTCGCCGTACTGCTCGAGTGAGTATTCGCCCCAAGCACGGCTCGCCCAGTCGGCGCCTGCCGGATCGAGCTGGGAGCTCACCGACAGCTCAATCTCGAAGCCACCACGGCCGACGACGACTGAGGCACCGAGCTGAGCGTCGGACGCCGTGAGCCAGCGCCGCTCGCGCTCTGAGAATTCAAGAAGGGTCACACGCTGGAAGACCACCGGCGTGCGGTACGAGCTGAGCAGTCGGACGGCCGATTCGATCAGCTCGGGTGGCATCCGCTGGTTGATGGTCACGTGCGGCACGAAGGGACGCGTCCGTCGCTTCGGCGGCGGCGCCAGTGGGCCGGCGGCGAGACGGCTGGCGAGTGACCCCAGGCCGGCTGGGTCGGCCGCAACCCGGTCGGACGCAGCCGCGTCGGCCGCAGCCGCGTCGGCCGCTACGGCCAGGTAGCAGACTGGGTTGGCCGGCCAGAACGTGGCAGCCGGACCCAGCACGACTGCCAGGGGGGCCGAGCCAGCGGCGACTGACCGGACGAGATCGGCCGCCGTCTGGACGTCTTCGTCACGAACGTTCACCGGAGGCACCAACGTCACGTGCGGAGCGATCCTGGCCACCTCGGTCGAGCCGAGAGCCCGGCGCAATCCGTCGATCTCGTCGGCGGCGCGACCGGGAACCATGAGCGCTACGGCAAGCCTCCGCCGGCGCCGGGCTGGCTTCGAACCTAAGGTTGCCTCGGCGCTCCCGGCCAGCTGTGGCGCGCCAGCAGACTCCGCTCCACGCCCTGGCGCCGCCGTCAGGTCTCGTTGCACCACGAGCCGTACCCGCTAGTCAGCGAGCGGGGGCCACCGTCGGAGCAGCCGAACTCGTGCCGAGCGCCCCGGCGGCCTCAAGCCTCGCGAGTGCCCGACGCTCCCGCACCTCCGGGTCATCGGGGTGCACCAACGCCCGCATCGTCGGGCTCTGTTCGATCCCAGGTTCGCCCGCCGCCGCCTCGGCGTCGAGCATGTCGCCCGGGGTGGGCGCTGTCTCCCCACCCGCAGCGCTCTGCGCCGCCTCCAGCGCGCGCTGGGCACGATCGACGTCGATCTCGTCCGCCAGCTCGGCGATACCGGCCAGCACGGTCACACGGTTGTCATCGACGTGCACAAAACCCCCAGCCATCGCCAACCGCACTTCGCCCTCCGTGCCGGCGCCGTGGTGAGCCGCTGCAGCGGTTCCGGCGCCGGCGTCGTCGCCACCGGACGCGCCTGGCACCGCCGCGTCACTCCCGGCAAGGACGATCCGGACAGTGCAGATATCGACCGCTCCGACGAAAGGCGCGTGGTTCGGCAGGAACATGATGTCGCCACCTTCGGCACGCATGACGACGAAGTCGGCTTCGCCCGAGAACAGGACGCGCTCGGGCGTGACGACTTCGACATGGGTCGCCACTACGAGAACTCCTTTGCCTTCTTCACGACATCGTCGACGCCGCCCACGTTGAGGAACGCCTGCTCCGGGACGTCATCGAGGTCACCACCGAGCAGGGCCTCGAAGGAGCGAACCGTCTCGTCGACCGGGACATCGGCGCCGGGAAGTCCGGTGAAGACCTCGGCGACGTGCAGCGGCTGGGAGAGGAACCGCTGGATCTTGCGGGCCCGGTTGACCGTCACCCGGTCTTCCTCGGACAGCTCGTCGAGACCGAGGATGGCGATGATGTCCTGCAGCTCCCGGTAGCGCTGCAGCACTTCCTGAACCCGCCGGGCGCACTGGTAGTGGCGGTCGCCCACGACCTCGGGAGCCAGGATGTTGCTCGTCGAGGCGAGCGGGTCAATGGCAGGGAAGATGCCGAGCGCAGCGATCTGGCGTGAGAGCTCGGACGTGGCGTCAAGGTGCGTGAACGTGGTGAACGGCGCCGGGTCCGTGTAGTCGTCGGCGGGGACGTACACAGCTTGCATCGACGTGATGGAGTGCCCACGCGTGGACGTGATCCGCTCCTGCAGCTCACCCATCTCGTCGGCGAGCGTCGGCTGGTAACCCACCGCCGAGGGCATGCGGCCGAGCAGCGTGGACACCTCGGAGCCGGCTTGGACGAAGCGGAAGATGTTGTCCACGAACAACAACACGTCCTGGTTCTTCACGTCCCGGAAGTACTCCGCCATCGTGAGCGCCGAAAGGGCCACACGCAGCCGAACCCCGGGCGGCTCGTCCATCTGCCCATAGACAAGGGCCGTCTTGTCGATGACGCCGGACTCCTGCATCTCGAGCCAGAGGTCAGTACCCTCACGGGTCCGTTCGCCCACGCCGGCGAACACGGACACACCACCGTGGCTCTGGGCGACACGGCGGATCATCTCGGTGATGAGCACCGTCTTGCCGACGCCGGCACCACCGAACAACCCGATCTTCCCACCCTGCACGTAGGGCTCGAGGAGGTCGATGACCTTGATGCCGGTCTCGAACATCTGGCGCTTCGGCTCGAGGGCGTCGAAGGGTGGAGGGTCGCGGTGAACCTCCCAGTAGTCGTCCGGCGCATCGATCGTGTCGGTGTCGAGCGATTGACCGGTGACGTTGAACACGTGACCGAGCACGGCGTCACCGACCGGGACGGAGATGCCTCGGCCCGTGTTGCGGACGGTAGCGCCCCGGCGGAGGCCGTCGGTCGGCTTCAGGCACACGGCCCTCACGCGGCCCTCGCCGATCTGCTGGGCGACCTCGGCCGGCACGACCAGGGTGATGCCCTCGTGCTCGATCGACATCTCGATGAGGTGGTTGATCGCCGGCAGGGCGTGCGGAGGGAATTCGACGTCCACCACCGGCCCGGCGATGGCGACAACGCGCCCGTCCTCGAGTTGCTTGGTGTCGGCCTGATCGGTGGTGGTGGTCATGCGATGCGCTCCTCGGCGTCGTAGTGATCATGTGGAGCTGGGGTGGTGTGTTCCTCGGACCCCTGCCGGAGTGCTTCGGCACCGCCCACGATCTCCATGATCTCGGTCGTGATGGAATCCTGGCGGACACGGTTCATGATCCGCCGCAGGTTCGTGATCAGGTCGTCGGCATTCTCGGTGGCGGCCGACATGGCCCGCTGTCGGGCGATGTGCTCGGAGGCGGAGGCCTCGAGCATGGCTTGGAAGATCGCCGCCTCGGCATAGCGGGGCACGAGCAGCGCCAGCAGTTCGTTGCTCCCGGGCTCGTATTCGAAGAAACCGGCCCGCTTTCCCTCTTCACTCTCCCCGTCATCGGCGGGACGAGGGGTCTCAACACCGTCGGCGGTGACGAGGTGCACAGGGCGCGGGTGCGGCGAGTAGCCGCCGGGCGGGAGGATCGGGAGGATCTGGTGGGTCTCCACGGTCTGGGAACCGGCGCTGATGAACCGGGTCGACACGAGCTGAACGAGGTCCACTTCGCCGGCGAGGAACGGCGCCACCACCGTGGCAGCGATCTCGCGGGCGTGCTCGTAGCTGGGTCGGTCCGACATCGACATGGGGTGATCGACCGCGCGGCCCCGGAAGCGGAAGTACCCGACTGCCTTCTTGCCGGCTGCTGTCAGGCGGTACGAGCGCCCGGCGGGCTCGCCGGTTCGCATGAGGCGTTCAGCAGCTCGAAGGACGAAGGCGTTGTAACCACCGCAGAGCCCACGGTCGGACACGATCGCCACGACGGCGACGTGCTCAGGAGACTCGGGCACGCCCATCAACCGTGCCGGCAGGGTCCCGTCCTCGGCGACGTCCGCAAGCACGCGCTGCATGCCCGCCACATACGGTCGGGCGCCGTGGATCCGCGCCTGAGCGCGCAGCATCTGCGACGCCGCGATGAGCTCCATCGCCCGCGTGATCTTCTTCGTCGACTCGACGCTGCGGATCCTCCGGCGGAGGATCCGCTCCTGACCACCAGCCATCGGCTAGCTCGCCCCACCCACGCCGTCGCCGTCGTCACCCGGGTCGGAGCCGGTGCCGTCCGCCGAGGACGTGGCATCTGACTGAGACGCCTCGTCCGCCGGAGCGAACGCCTTCTTCGTCTCGTTGATGGCCGCGTCGAGGGCATCGGTGTCCGGCAGCTGGCCCGTTTCCCGAATCTGCTCGAGAAGATCGGCGTGCCTACCGCGGAAGTTCGCTCGCAGCTCCTTCTCAAAACGCTGCACATCGGCGACGGCGATGGCGTCCACGTGGCCCCGCGTGCCGGCGTAGATCACGACTACCTGCTCTTCGACCGGTAGCGGCTCGTTCAGCCCCTGCTTCAGTAGCTCGGTCAGGCGGTAGCCCCGGTCAAGCTGGGCCTGGGAGACCTTGTCCAGCTCGGAGCCGAACGTGGCGAACGCCTCGAGCTCGCGGAACTGAGCGAGGTCGATCTTGAGCGTCCCGGCCACGGCTCGCATGGCCTTCACCTGGGCGGCGCCGCCGACGCGGGACACCGAGTTGCCCACGTCGATCGCCGGTCGAACGCCGGAGTAGAACAGGTCGGTCTGCAGGAAGATCTGACCATCGGTGATCGAGATCACGTTCGTCGGGATGTAGGCGGAGATGTCGCCGGCTTTGGTCTCGATCACGGGAAGAGCAGTGAGGGATCCGCCGCCCATGGCATCGGAGAGCTTCGCCGCCCGCTCCAGCAGCCGGCTGTGCAGGTAGAAGACGTCGCCCGGGTAAGCCTCACGTCCCGGAGGCCGGCGCAGGAGGAGCGAAAGCTGGCGGTAGGCCTCGGCCTGCTTGGACAGGTCGTCATAGATGATGAGGGCGTGGTCGCCGTTCTCCATCCAGTGCTGGCCCATCGCGCAGCCCGCGTACGGCGCAAGGTACTTGAACGGAGCCGGCTCCGATGCAGGGGCAGCCACGACGACCGTGTACTCCATCGCGCCGTGCTCGGCCAGGGTGGCTACGGTCTGGGCGACGGTCGAGCCCTTCTGGCCGATGGCGACGTAGATGCACTTCACGTTCTGGCCGCGCTGGTTGATGATCGTGTCGACCGCGATCGTCGTCTTACCCGTCTTTCGGTCGCCGATGATGAGCTCGCGCTGGCCACGACCGATCGGCGTCATGGCGTCGATCACCTTGATACCGGTCTGGAGCGGCTCCTTCACCGGCTGGCGCCCGACGATGCCCGGAGCCTGGATCTCGACACGGCGGTCAGTGGTGTTCGAGATCGTGCCCTTGCCGTCGATCGCGTTGCCGAGCGGGTCGACGACCCGGCCGAGGAGGCCGTCCCCGACCGGTACGGAGAGAATCCTCCCGGTCGCCCGGACCACCTGGCCTTCGTCCAGCCCGTCCACGGAACCGAGCACGACGGCACCGATCGACTCCTCGTCCAGGTTGAGCGCAAGGCCGACGACACCGTTCTCGAACTCGAGGAGCTCGTTGACTGAGGCGTTCGGCAGGCCGCTGACACGGGCGATGCCGTCGCCGACCTCGGCGATGCGGCCCACCTGCTCAGCCTGGACGTCGGTGGAGTACTCCGACACGTGGCGCTGCAGCGCCGCAGTGATGTCCTCGGCGCTGATCGTGAGCTCTGGCATGTCGTATGGGTGTCCTTGGTCCTCGTTGGTCTTGACGATCTAGACGCCCAGCAGGAGCGATTCGCTCAGCTGGTCGAGACGGTGCCTCACGGTCCCGTCGATGATGGTGTTGCCGACCTCGACCTTCACTCCGCCGATCACGGACGGATCGATCTGGATGCGCAGCTCCACAGGCCGGCGGACGATACGAGCGAGCGCTTCCGCGAGACGGTCCTGCTCGCCGGCGTCGAGTGGGATGGCGCAGCGCACCTCAGCGACACGGCGGCCCCGCTCGGCCGCGGCCAGCTCGACGAGATAGTCGAGCGCGCCTGTCAGGGCCCGAGAGCGTCCCGCCCGGACGACGTAGCTCAAGAGCCACAGCGTCTCGGGCCTCACCTTGTCCCTGAAGAGGTCGGCCAGCACGGCAAGGCGCCGCGCGATGGGAACGGCGCCGTCGCCGAGTGCCTCGCGCAGCGACGGGGTCTGTTCTGCGATGCGAGCGAGGCGGAACAACTCGTCCTCGATCCCGTCGACCGTCGCCGGACTCGCCACCTTCTCGAAGATCCGGTCGGCATAGCCGCGCAGGCGATCGTACGCACCGCCGCGGCCGATCGGTGGCTCGGCAGCCAGCGGCTCGCCGTCGGCGGCGTTGGCCGCCGCTTCCTCGGCGACCTCGACGAGTCGCTCGAGCGTCTTCGGGAGATCGGCTGGCCGTTCGGTGTCCACAGCGAAGCCGAGGGGAGCGAGCGCTTCCTCGGCGACCTTGCCCGAGAGGAGATCCTCCAGCACCGCCCGCCGCTGGATGGCGGCGATCGACCCGTCGGTGAGCGCGTTGCGCAAGGGCTCGGACGCGACGAGCAGGCGGGAGATCTCGACGAGGCTGGCAGGCACTTCGTCGAGACGCCCATTGCGCATGGCGCCGTCGAACGACGCCGACGCGTAGCCGCGTACGAGCTCGAGCATCAGCGCCTGCCTGGGGTGCTGCTGCCCGAGCCACCCGGAGCGCTGGCTTGCGCGGCTGAGATCGCTTCGTCGACGAGGGCACGGTGGTGAGCGGGGTCCAGCGCTCCACCGATCACCTGCTCGGCTGCGCGCAGCACGAGCGCGCCCACGTCTTCCATGACCTCGTCCCGGGCGCGGAGGCGCTCCTGCTCGATGTCGGTGTGGGCATTGGCCAGCAGGCGCTCGTACTCCTCTTGGCCCCGCTGGCGCCCCTCCTCTCGGAGCTGCTCGGCCGTCGTGTTGGCCTGGTCGACGATCGCCCGCGCTTCGCCGCGGGCCTGCTCGAGCAGCTCCCGCCGCTTGGCCACAGCCTCCTCGGCCGCGCTTCGGGCGTCCTCGGCGGCCTGGATGGAGTTGCGGATGTGGGCAGCCCGTTCGTCCATGGCCTTGCGCAACGGCGGCAGCACGTACTTGGCGACGAAGCCGAGCACGAGCAGGAACGCGATGAGCTCCAGGACGAAGGTGAAACCCGGGAGTAGAAAGAGGCCTGCCAGCATGAGCTGTGGTCCTCGTTACTTCTTGTATTCCACGAAGACGAACAGGATCATGAACACGAGGTTGATGAAGTACATCGCTTCGCAGAGGCCGACGACGATGAACATCGTCGTGTACAGCCGGGTCTGAGCCTCTGGTTGGCGGGCGATGCCGGCGATCGTCTGGCTGCCCGCCAGGCCGTCACCGATGGCAGCGCCGATGGCACCGCCGCCAAGAGCCAGGCCGCCGCCGATGAATGCGCCAGCCGAGCTGATCGCAGTAGCTGTGTCAAGTGCTGCCATTTGCCTTCTCTCCTGTGTGTGAGGTGCCGAGATGAAAGACCCTGAACCGATCCACGATCGACCCGCTTGCTCAGTGACCGCCGGTGACTGCCGACTGGAAGTACAACAGCGTGAGCAGCGTGAAGATGAATGCCTGCACTGGCCCGACGAACAGACCGTCGAAGAGTTTCCAGACGACATCGAGGACTGGGATGGACACGACTTTGGAGGGCCCGGGCATATCCGCGATGAGCACCAGCATGATGCCGCCGGCGAAGATGTTGCCAAAGAGACGGAGGGCCAGGGTGAGTGGCTTGGCGATCTCCTCGATGATGTTGATCAGGAACATCGCCGGTGGCTTGAAGTAGTGGGCGATGTAGGCCTTGAACCCGTTCTGCTGGATCCAGGTGAAGTGGACGAGGAAGATCACGAGGACCGCGAGCGCGGCCGTGAGGTTGATGTCGCCGGTCGGCGCTGGGAGGAGCTGGTGATGGTTCGGCCACGTCGTCGGGATCATCTCGAGCCAGTTGCTCAGCAGGATGAAGATGAACAGGGTGATGGCGAGCGGGACAACGAAGAGACCCTTGTCGCCCATCGTCGAGGCGACCTGGTTGTTGACGGCCTCGACGATCGTCTCGAACGCCAGCTGCAACTTGCCCGGGACGCCAGAAGTGACGTTCCTCCGGAGCATCACGCCGAGGAAGACGACGATCAGGCCGGCGACGCCGACGGCGATGAGGTCGTCGATGTTGATCGGTCCGAGGGGACCGAGGTTGATCGTGACGTGGTCGCCAACCGGGACGTTGAGGGCGAGGATGGACGGTTTGAGGCTCACCCCACGAAGCCCTTCTTCAGCAACGGCACGATCAGGTTGCCGAGGAACGTGAAGTAGAAGAGCGCCACGCCCCCCACGGCTCCGAGCCCGAGCTGAGTGGCGACCACGGCAAGGATGACGATGATTATCGTCGTGGCGCCAAGTCGAAACAGCGTGAGCGACGCCAGCGCCCGGATGGGCCTGGAGGTCTCCGAGGCACTTACTTTGGCCGTCTGGGCGGTGATGAGCCGCACGTTCACGAGCCCGAGACCGAGGCCGAGACAGACGCCCAAGCCGAACACGAGGTGACCGAGCAGGCCGGCGACGATGAGCGCGACGACGGCAACCCCGATGGCGGAGAAGACGGTGCGCTTCAGCAGTCGATTGAGCTCGGGCAGTGAGAACTGCTCGAAGACCTCTAACAGTCGGTTCATGCCTTCGATGTCACTTCCTGACAGCGCGGGTGCCGAACCGGCCGGCCACGCTGCTGGCGTCTGGAAACAGTTTAGTGAAATTGGTCACAAGTACGTCTTGACCTCAAAGTACACCACGGCGACCGCTGCGACGATCCCGAGGAACAGCCCGACGAAGGTCAGCACGAGTCCGGTCTTGAACGTCTCATCCAGCCAGTAGCCGCCGCCGAACCCGGCTGCGATGCACAGCGCTATCGAGACGCCCATGCCGAGCAGCGCGCCCAGACTCGGCGTGGGCTTACTGCTCACCTTCTTTGTCCTATTCTCGCGTCGGAGGATGGTGGCGAGCAAAACGACGCCGGTGCTGCCCTCGGTGCGGCCCCGCAGCGGCCCTCCCGGCGTCCTCGCGCCGGTTCTGCACGCCGGGGCCGACAGACACCCGGCCATCGTTCATCGCCGCTCCGGCGGCTCCCAATCCGGCGTTCGCCATCACCGGGCCGCGCTCGCCGCCGCCGCCGTCCGCCGCCTCGGCCGACCCAACCTCTCGGCGGCCCCGAATCGGCAGGAACAGCGTGTACAACCCGACTGCCATCACGAGGGCGAGGATCGGGATCGCGCCTTGCCACGACCGGTCGAACGTCGGGTACAGCACGAGGGCAGACAGGACGAACGTCCAAGCCCACAACACGAGGACCGTACGCCGGTGACCATGGCCGAGGCGCATGAGCCGGTGATGGAGGTGCTCGAGATCCCGGACGGCGACACCGGTCCGCCGGACGGTGCGGCGAACGATGGCGAAGGCCGTGTCCAGGATCGGGACGCCGAGGATGACAAAGGGCACGAGCAGCGGGACGAAGAAGAAGTACGTCAAGCCCCAAGTCGGCGCGACGTCACCGCCGATGACCATCGTGCTGGCGGCCATCAACAAGCCGAGAACCATCGCTCCGGTGTCACCCATGAAGATCTTGGCCCGGTGGAAGTTGTGCGGAAGGAAACCCACGCACAGCCCGCAGGTCGCGGCTGCGATGAGCGGCCCGATGCTGTTGACCTGGAGGACCCGCTCGTACTCGAGACGCAGCCCGTAGACACAGAGCGCGCCTGACGCGATGGCGACCACGCCGGCCGCCAGACCATCCAGCCCGTCGATCAGGTTGATCGCGTTCGCGATCCCGATCACCCACAGAGCCGTGACCAACGGCAAGACCGACGGCGAGAGGATCAGGTAGCCCGCAAAGGGCACCTTGAAGTGCAGCATTGTGGCGCCGGCGAAGTACAGGACCATGGCGGCGAGCACCTGACCGGCCACCTTGGCGGGTGCCGAGACCTCCCGGACGTCGTCGATGAAGCCGACCAGGAACATCACTCCCGCCGCAGCGAGCACCCCGGCGGCCTGGCTCGAGCCTGCGAACACCGCTTGGAACCCGAGCTCGGGGACGAACCGTGCGACGGCGAAAGCGATACCGAGGCCGATGAACATCGCCGTACCGCCAGCAGTGGCCGTGGGCACGGTGTGCACCCGCTCGGAGTCGGGCGGGACGATGAGCTTTGCCCGGACAGCGCCGGCGCGCACGACGAACGTCAGGAGATACGTGGCCACGGTGGCCACCCCGAAGACCGCGATGCAGCCTTGGACCTGCGTCAGAGCAGCCCTCCTGCACCATCGGGATAGGGGTCGAAGACTTTGCGGACCGACCGGACCTCCTCGCGCACCGAGGCCAGCTCGCCGGCGTCATCGCGGCCCCGCAGCGCTCGCGCCAGCAGCCCGGCGACGACGGCCATCTCCGGCTCACGCATCCCCGCCGTCGTCTCGGCCGCGGTGCCGAGCCGCAGACCGCTCGCCACGAACGGTGGCCTCGGGTCGTTGGGGATCTGGTTACGGTTGCACGTGATGCCGGCCCGGTCGAGGGCTTCCTGGGCGATCTTGCCCGTGAGGTCAGAGTCGAAGTCGCGGAGGTCGACGAGCACGAGGTGGTTGTCTGTGCCCCCGGCGACGAGGCGGAACCCCTCGGCGACGAGCGCGGCGGCGAACGCATGCGCGTTGGACACGACCTGGCGTGCGTAGTCCTTGAATGCCGGCGTGTCCGCTTCGGCGAACGCCACGGCCTTGGCTGCGATGGTGTGGTCGAGCGGGCCACCCTGTAAGCCCGGAAAGACCGCCGAGTCGATCGGCCGTGCCAGGTCGGCGCCGGTGAGAATCGCCCCGCCGCGCGGTCCACGAAGCGTCTTGTGCGTCGTGAACGTCACGACGTCAGCCACGCCTACCGGACTCGGGTGCACGCCGGCGGCAACCAGCCCGGCTGGGTGCGCCATGTCGAACATGAACTTCGCACCGACCTCGTCGGCGATCTCCCGGAACGGCGCCGGATCGATCGACCGCGAGTAGGCGGTCGTCCCGGCCACGATCAGCTTGGGGTGTTCCCGGCGGGCGAAGTCCCGGACCTGGTCGAGGTCGATGCGCTCGCCGGAGCCGTCGGGTTGTGCCGGCGTCACGCCGTAGGCGACAAAGCGGTAGAGCTTTCCCGTGATCGACACCGGCGACCCGTGAGTGAGGTGGCCGCCCTGGTCGAGGCGCATGGCGAGCACGGTGTCGCCGGGGTTGACGAGCGCCAGGTAGGCGGCGAGGTTCGCAGAAGCCCCCGAGTGGGGTTGCACGTTCGCATGGGCGGCGCCGAACAGCCGCGTCGCCCGATCGCGTGCCAAGTCCTCGACCGCGTCGGCAACGACGTTGCCGCCGTAGTAGCGCTTGCCGGGGTACCCCTCGGAGTACTTGTTCGTCAGCACCGAGGCCGAGGCCGCCATCACTGCGAGCGACGTGAAGTTCTCCGAGGCGATGAGCTGCAGCGTCGTGCGCTGCCGTTCGAGCTCGCGCTCGAGTAGCGCCTTCACCTCGGGGTCATTGGACAGCAGCGAGGATGATTCGGCCATCGCGAAAGTCTACCCAGCCGCCCTCGATGCACCCGGTGTGCCGCCTTTTGACGGTTACGATCCAAAATCGTGGCGCCGGCGATCAGTGTTCGCGGTCTCGCGAAGAGCTTCGGCGACGTCCACGCCGTTCGGGGTGTCGATCTCGAGGTGGAAGCCGGCACGGTCCTTGCGCTGCTCGGACCGAACGGAGCCGGGAAGACGACGACGGTGGAGATCCTGGAGGGGTTTCTCGGACCTGACGCCGGCGAGGTGCGAGTCCTCGGCCTGGATCCAGCCAGGCAGCGCCAGGTGCTGCTGGAGCGGACGGGGATCGTGCTGCAGGAATGCGCCGTGGAGCAGTTCCTCACGGTCCGGGAGACGTTCCAACGGCGGGCCAGCTACTACCGGCACCCCCGGGACGTGCCGGAGATCATCAAGGCGGTTGGCCTGGAGGAGAAGGCGGGAGCCAGGGTCCGGACGCTGTCGGGCGGCCAGCAGCGCCGGCTCGACCTCGGTCTCAGCTTGGTGGGCAATCCGGAGGTGTTGTTCCTGGACGAGCCGACGACGGGTTTCGATCCGTCGGCTCGCCGGGAGGCGTGGGAGGTCGTGCACCAGCTGGCCTCCGAGGGGCTCACCGTCCTGCTGACGACGCACTACATGGACGAGGCGCAGGCGCTGGCCGACTCCGTGGCGGTGATCGCACGCGGCCGGATCGTGGCCACGGGCACCCCGGAGTCGATCGGCGGGCGCGACTCGGGGGAAGCGACGGTGCGCTTCGGGTGGCCGGCCGGGCTGGCGTCGCTTGGCGAGCTGTCTCTGGCCGATGGCGCCTCCCCGACGGTCCTCGACACCGCCGACGGCCGGCTGGTGGAGATCAGGACTGCTTTGCCGACGAGCGTGCTGCACCGCCTCACCGCCTGGGCAGTCGACCGCGGTCTCGAATTGGAGCGCCTCGAGGTGACCCGGCCGAGTCTCGAGGACGTGTACCTGTCGATCACCGCCGACGAGATGGGGGCGCCATGAGCTCGGTCGAGTCGGTCCTACCCGGACCCGCCCGGCGCGAGTCGGTCGGCCCCCTCAGGATGATCGCCACCGACCTCAAGTACCAGCAGTTGTCCTACTGGCGGAATCGGTTCGGCGCGTTCTTCACGTTCTTCATGCCGATCATGTTCCTCGTCATCTTCGGCAGCCTCGACAGCGGGCAGAAACTGTCCTCCTCAGCCACGCCCGGCCCTGCCCTCAATTTCGACCAGTACTTCGTGCCGGCGATCCTCACGCTCGGCGTGATCTCGTCGTGCTACACCTACCTCGCCGTGCAGCTGACGACCCAACGGGAGGAAGGTCTGCTGAAGCGGGTGCGGTCGTCACCGCTGCCGCCGTGGGCATTCCTCGTGACGGTCGTGCTGAGCTGTCTGATCCGCACGGCGGTGCTCGTCGGGTTGACGCTCGGGATCGGTGCTGTCTTCTACCACCTGGTCTTCCCGGCGCACGCGGCGTTGGCCCTGCTCGTGACGCTGCTCATGGGAACGGCGACCTTCTGCTCGATCGGCATCGCCATCACCGTCATCATCCCGAACGCCGATGCGGCGCCAGCCGTCGTGAACGGCATCTACCTGCCGCTCATGTTCATCTCGGGGACGTTCTTCCCGCTGTCGCCGGGCTCACAGATCTCGAAGGTGGCGGCCTGGTTCCCGGTGCAGCCGTTCGTGAAGGCGACGTTCGCCGCCGTCAACCCGAACGTGCACGGGCTCGGAATCGAGTGGGGGCACATCGTGAGCATGGCGATCTGGGGGGCGGTGGCGATCGTGATCGCCCTGCGGCGCTTCCGGTGGATGCCGTCGCGGAAGGAGTAGGCGGCGGCCGGGCGAGGCCGAAAGCGTCCGCCACGACAATTCGGCCTACCGGGCGACCGCCCCGGGGCATATGATCGCCGATGTGGGCACTGACGGAGACGGACTGAACGAGACGGACATCGGCGGCGACCTGGACGACGGTGATCCGAAGGCAGGGTACGACGACGAGACGACCGAGCTCGACAAGCTGGAACCCCCTGCCGAGCCCCGGGACGACGACGACGACAAGCCATCGGCCTAAGTGGCCTGAGCAACCGAGGCGCTAGCCCCGCGTTAGCTCCGTGCTAGCGCCGCGTACCCCCCGTTAGCCCTCGCCCGGACTGAGCGAGGCCAGCACCTCGTCGATCTCGCCCATCGGGATCGAGCCTTGGCGGAGACAGGCGACACCGTCGCCGACAAACGAGACCACCGTGGACGGTTGCCCAACCGATGGGCCGCCGTCGAGGACGTGAACCCCTGCGCCGAAGACCCGGCGCACTTCCTCAGCACTGCGGCAGGGCGCAGCACCGTGCGCGTTCGCGCTCGTCACCGCCAGCGGTCCGCTGGCGGAGAGCAGCCTGCGGGCAGTGGCGTCAGCGGGGCAACGCAAGCCGATGGTGACCGGATCGCCACCGAGGTCGAACCCGACCGCCGGCTGGCGGAACACCACGATCGTCAGGGCGCCGGGCCAATACCGAGCCGCCAGGGCGACGGCTCGGCGATCAGGCACGCCGAGCTGCCACGCATCGGCGCCGTCGCCCAAGAGCACCGGCAGCGCAAAAGTCTCGGGACGCCCCTTCAGCCGGAACAGCTCGGCGGTGGCGCCCTCCAGCCGGGGATCGACCGCCAGGCCGTAGACGGTGTCGGTCGGGAGGGCGACTACCTGCCCCGCCCGCAAGGCAACGAGAGCCTCCTCAAACCCGTCAGGCTCGCCAGCCGCACCCATCACTCCACTGACCGCCTCGCGACGAGCGCCCGGGGTCGCCCAGCCAGGTCGTCAGTGACCGACGCCGAACTGAACGCCGGCCCGATATCGGCGACGTGCCCGAGGACCGCCTCGCGCTGGTGCGGGGCGATCTCGATGACGAGCGAGCCGCCGGGAGCCAGCCAGCGTGGCGACTCGGCCACCAGTCGCTCGATCGCCTCCAGCCCGGTGGGACCAGCAACGAGCGCTTCGTACGGGTCGTGATCGCGCACGACAGCCTCGAGCGCCGGCCATTCTCCCGCGGCGAGGTACGGGGGGTTCGAGACGACCAGCGCCAAGTGGCCCGCCAGCCCAACCGGGAGTGGTGAGAACCAATCGCCCTCCAGGAAAGTCACCCGCCGGCGGGCGCGGGCGTCGAGGCAGCCCAGGTTCTCCCGGGCGAGCCCGAGGGCGGCCTCCGACCGGTCCACTCCGAACACCTCGAGACCTTCGCGCTCGGCGGCGAGCGAGAGGGCGATCACTCCCGACCCGGTGCCCAGATCCACGGCCACCAGGCCTGAGGCAGTGCCGAGGGCGGCGAACCGGTCCAATTCGGTGAGGGCGAGTTCGACGAGGAGCTCGGTTTCTGGTCTCGGGACGAGCGCCCGCCCGTCCACGGCCACGTCCAACCGGCGAAACCCCCATCTTCCCACCACATGCTGCAACGGCTCCCCGGACCTGCGGCGCTCGACAAGGACGCTGACCTGTTCCGCAGCGCCCGGTGGGGCGAGCTCATCGAGGCCGGCGAGGAGGCGGGCGAGCGGTACGCCGGCTACGACCTCGATGATCCAACGTGCGTCGACCCGGTCACCCAGGCTCTCAGCGGCGCCGTCCAGCAGGCGCCGCCAGGTCGCCGGAGTGTGCTCCGACACGGTCACTGCTCGAAGAGCTGGCGGGACCGTTCCTCCGCGACGAGCGCGTCCACGAACTCGTCCAGATCACCGAGCAGCACCCGATCGAGCTTGTACAAGGTCAGACCGATGCGATGGTCCGTCACGCGGTTCTCTTTGTAGTTGTACGTGCGGATCTTCTCCGAGCGGCCGCCTGAGCCGACCTGAGCCTTGCGCTCCCGGGCAAGCTCGGCGTCCTGACGTGAGCGCTCGAGGTCGTACAAGCGTGCGCGGAGCACCTGCATGGCCCGGGCACGGTTCTGGATCTGGCTTTTCTCGTCCTGCATCGAGACGACCACGCCGGTCGGCACATGGGTGATGCGCACGGCAGAGTCCGTCGTGTTCACCGACTGACCACCTGGACCGGTCGAGCGGTAGACGTCGATGCGGAGGTCATTCGGATCGATCTCGATCTCGACTTCGTCAGCCTCAGGGAGGACGTTCACGGCCGCCGACGAGGTGTGGACCCGGCCCTGCGACTCGGTGACCGGGACACGCTGGACCCGGTGGGGACCCGCTTCGTGCTTGAGGCGCTGCCAGGCGTCGTCCCCCTTCACGACGAACGTGACACCGTCGATGCCGCCGAGATCGGACGGACGCGCGTCCAACACTTCGACTCGCCAGCCCCTGCGGTCTGCGTACCGCAGGTACATGTCGAACAGATCCTTGGCGAACAGGTTCGCCTCCTCGCCGCCCTCGGCGCCGCGGATCTCCATGATCACGTTGCGGCCGTCGTTCGGGTCCTTCGGGAGCAGCAAAGCCCGGAGCTCCTCCTCGAGCTCGGCGACCCGGGGCTCGGCAGTCTCGAGCTCCTCCCGGGCGAGGTCACGCTCCTCACCGACTGAGCCGGCGTACAGCTCGCGAGCAGCCGCGACGTCTCCGACTGCCGCGCTGAGTGCTCGCATCTTCTCGACGACGACTTCCAGCTCTTTGCGCCGGCGTGACAAGTCACGAAGGGCGCGCCGGTCTCGGCTCAGGCCGGGATCGGCGAGGCGATCGAGGAGCTCGGCGTACTCCGTTTCGAGCTCAGGAAGGCGTTCGAGCACGTCCGAAGGCTACCGACGGTGCACCACCGGGGCCGACGGCTCCCGTAGGCAGGCGAAGGATTAGGCCTTCTTGCCCTTCCGTCGCCCGTAGCGACGCTCGAAGCGCTCCACGCGGCCACCGGTGTCCACGAGCTTCTGCTTGCCGGTGTAAAAGGGGTGACACTCGTTGCACAACTCGACGTGCAGATCTGGCGACGTCGAACGGGTCACGAAGGCGTTGCCGCACGAGCAGTGGACCTGCGAAGTGACGTAATTAGGGTGAATGTCGGTCTTCATAGCGCCGCCATTGTACGGGATCGGTGGGCCCTTCAGACCACGTTCAGCTGGCGCAGCACGACGATCAACACGACGACCGCCAGAACGAGCACGGCTTTCACCGCCAGGCCTCGCTCGTAGTCCAGGGGATCGACCCGATCATCACGCCGAGGACCAACAGCCATTTGCCGCCGAGAGCGAAGTCGTGCAAAAGCATCAAGCGAACTGGATTTCCGGAGATGCCGGAAGGTCGGCTGCCAGCCACTCCTCGCGGAGGTTCGTACGGACACGGTCGTAGGCACCGATCGTGGCGCAGTCGTGGCTGTCGCTCCCGGCGACGAGTTGCACTCCGGCCTTGGCGAGCGCCAACGCCAGCCGGGGACCGGGACAACCCCACTTCTCGTTCATCTCGACGAGGGCGCCATGCCGAAGGGCGTTGCGCGAGAGGTGGTCGGCGAGCGAGTCGCTCACGTCGGACTCATCCAGCCCGATCTTCGGGAGCAGGCTGAAGGGGTGGGCGACGATGGGCCGATCGACGAGTGCCATGGCGCCGACGGTCGCCTCGACGAGGCACTCGACTGCCGTCTGAGCGTCGAGCTTGCCCAGTGCCAGCATGGCGCGGACCCTGCTGGGTGACAGTGGTCCTTCGTCTGAGGGGAACTGATGGTCGGCGATGAGGACGTGATCGAGGCCCTCGATCGACTCCGGGAGGTCCAGGCGCCCGCTGTGGTCGAGCAACTTGGCCTCGACGCCGACGAGCACGCGGAGGCTCGCACGCCGCAGGTTGTGAACCGCCTTCACCAGATCCGGGACCCAGGTCGTGTCCGCACCGACATGCTCCACGAGGCAGACGGTGCGCAACCCGGCGCGTTCGGCCGCCTCGAGATTCTCCTCGAGCGTGCTCTTCGCATCGTCCGAGAACGCCGAGTGGACGTGGTAGTCCTCGTCGAGGTGCACCCGGCTAATCCTGCTCATGCCACGGCCTCCATCCCGTACTGGGCCTCTTGACTGCATTGTGCGAAGCGCAGGGTGCATTCGAGTTGCCCGATCGGTTGCTCTTTGGTTGCAGACGACCGAATTTCGGTTGTGAGACGTCTATTCGCGCAGGAAACCTCGCCGATCCGTGTTCCGCGACAGATTCACTCGGCCGGTGCCTAACCAGAGCCGTGCCGCGCCTCACTCTCAGCTTCTCCGGCCGGCGCACTCGTCACGACTGAAGAGTGGTTATCGACCGGATGCCTCGGTCCCTTGAGTCACTGGGTCGCCTGGCGGTGGCCGCGCGACAAGCTTCGCTCACGACGGCCGACACGCACCGATACCTCGACCAGGCGCTCCGGCACCCGCCGCCAAGCGGTCAACGCCTCAGTTCGAGGGCATCGGAGCCTTGGCGATCTCCGCTAGGAACTCGTCGTTGGACTTGGTCGTCTTGATCTTGTCCATCAAGAGCTCGAGCCCGGCGGCAGCGCTCCCCTCCGCCCCGAGGGCGTTCAGCACCCGCCGCAACTTCCACACCTGCTGGAGCTGTGAGCGGTCGAACAGGAGCTCCTCATGACGAGTCGAGCTGGCGTTCACGTCGATCGCCGGGTAGATGCGGCGCTCGGCGAGCTTGCGGTCGAGCCGTAGCTCCATGTTGCCGGTGCCCTTGAACTCCTCGAAGATGACTTCGTCCATCTTGGATCCGGTCTCGATCAGCGCCGTGGCGAGGATGGTGAGCGAGCCGCCCTCCTCGATGTTGCGAGCGGCGCCGAAGAACTTCTTCGGTGGGTACAGCGCACCCGAGTCGACACCACCGGACATGATCCGCCCGGTCGCCGGCTGCGCCAGGTTGTAGGCACGGGCCAGCCGGGTGATGCCGTCGAGGATGATCACGACGTCACGGCCCATCTCGACGAGACGCTTCGCCCGTTCCATCACGAGCTCCGCCAACGCGGTGTGCTCGTCAGCCGGTCGGTCGAACGTCGAGGCTATGACCTCGCCCTTTACCGAACGGCGCATGTCGGTGACCTCTTCGGGTCGCTCGTCGACGAGCAGCACCATGAGGTGCACGTCAGGGTTGTTGAGCTCGACGGAGTGGGCGATCTGCTTGAGGACCGTCGTCTTCCCGGCCTTGGAAGGCGACACGATCATCCCGCGCTGGCCCTTCCCGATCGGCGAGATCAGGTCGACGATCCGAGCCGTCACGTTCAACGGGTCGTCGCGGTGCTCGAGCCGGAGCCGGTCGTCGGGGAACAACGGTGTCAGGTCCTCAAAACGAGGGCGCTCCCTCGCCTCATCCGGCGTCATGCCGTTGACTACGTCGATGCGCAACAGCGCCGGGTACTTCTCGCTCGGGCCGGCTGGACGGCACGCGCCCTCGACGGCGTCACCTCGCCGGAGCGAGAAACGCCTCGCCTGGCTCACCGAGACATAGACGTCCTTGGAGCTCGGGAGATAGCCACTGGTCCGAAGAAACCCGTACCCCTCCTCCCTCAAGTCCAACAACCCCTTGACCGGAACGAGTTCGCCCTGGAAGGGAATGTCCTGCTGCCCCTGGGGGGCCTGCAGCTCACGATCGACGCGATCGCGACCGCGACGGCGGCGGCTCCGCCGGTTACCGACATCGACACCGCCCTGGCCGCCCTGGTTCTGCTGGTTCTGGCCGCCGCCCTGCTGCTGGCGCGGCCGGTTCTGCTGGCCGCCGCCGCCCTGGCCGCCCTGTGCATTGCCCTCGCCGTAGTCCCGGCGTCCCCCACCGCCGGTCCCGTTGCTCTGCGAATCGGGCGAGCTCGACGAAGTCGAGCCGTGTCTGCCGGAGCTGCGCTGACCGCCTCGGCCGGTCGCACCGGACTCACGGTCGCCGGCACCGGCACCGGCATCAGGCGCGTCGTTCTCGCCTCCCGTGGCATCGGCCACGGCAGTCGTCGCGGACTCCGGCAGGGCGACCTCGCTCGGCGAGCCGTCGCCATCGTCGCCACCGGCGACGCCAACTGCGGGCTGCTCAGCACGAGCTGAGCGCCCACCAGTCCTTGCCGCCGCGCCACCGCCAGCCTCGACCTCAGCATCAGCCTGAGCTGCGCCCGGCGTCGTGTCGGTCTGGCTTGCACCTACCTCAGCGCTCGCGCCGGCCTTCGCCTTGGTGGTACGAGCTCGCGTCGCTCTGGGCTTAGTGACCTTGCCGTTCGTGTCCGGCGCGGCCGTCGGGCCGGTCGCACCCGCAGCACCGCTGCTAGCGACGGTGGCCCCGGGGCTCGGCGCCCCTCCGTTCGATCCGTTGCCCGTCGCGCCGACTTCGACGCCGGCCGCTCGCAAGATCTGGTCGACCAGGTCGGCTTTCTTGGACCGGGCGACTGGCTCCAGCGACATCGCCGTAGCGATCGCCTTGAGCTCTTCGCGCTCCTTGCGTTCGAGGATCGAACGCTCGAGCTGCTCTCCGCTCATCGAGTTCCTCTCTGTTGAGACTCGGTCTGCTGGTGATTGTGTTGCCTCGGATCGCCCCGGCCGGTTCGCTGTCTAGCGATTGGGATACCCGGTCGCGATCCATCCCCCGCAGCGACCAAAGGTCGCCACTTCCGACTACGGCCTTTGGGACCGGCGCCGCACTGCCTCTCGGTTGTAAGCCGATGAAGCTCGAGCAGGCTCCGGGTTCAAAGGACGCTCAGCTCCTTCGACACGTGCACGGAAAGGGGAAACGCGATGGAGGGTGCAGACCCAACGACTCCTGCGATTTCCCCCGCCCTCAGCAGTTACCCCTCAGTTCCTCTGTGGGGACCGCCGCCGCGTCAACAAGCGAAGGTATCTGTGATGCTAGCGCCAGCTACAGCGCAGAGCAAGCATCCCCACCCGGCGTAGCCTCTGGCACCGACAACAGAGTACCGGCTCGATGGCCGTTGCTGGGCGCGCGCCGATCCCGGGACTGAGGACCGGCGGAGCTGCCGGCAACACCGATCGGATCAGAAACCCAGCGCCCCCAACACCGGCCCGAGCTCAGCTTCCACGACGCCGGGGGTCGCCACTTGGCGCAGGGCGAGGTCGGGGTCCTTCAGCCCGTGACCAGTGAGGACGCAGACGACCCGGGCGCCCGCGGGCACGCCGAACTTGACAAGGCCGGCCACCGACGCCGCCGAGGCAGCCTCGCAGAACACGGACTCCTCGGTCGCCAGCCACCCGTAGGCCTCGAGTATCTCCTCGTCGGTCACCGCTTCGATCCGGCCCCCGGACTCCGATGAGGCGGCCGTGGCGCCGTACCAGGAAGCCGGGTTGCCGATGCGAATAGCCGTCGCGATCGTCTCGGGGTGCTCGACCGGCCTGCCCTCCACGATCGGCGCGGCGCCGGCCGCCTGAAACCCGAACATGCGCGGCAACTTGGTCGACCGCCCCGCCGAACGGTACTCGCAGTAACCTCGCCAGTACGCCGTGATGTTGCCGGCGTTGCCCACCGGGATGCAGTGGACGTCCGGAGCATCGCCGAGCACGTCGATGATCTCGAACGCACCGGTCATCTGCCCGGCGATGCGGTCGGGGTTGATCGAGTTGACGACGGTCACCGGGGCATGGCGGGGCAGCTCGCGGACCAGGCTGAGGGCGGCGTCGAAATTCCCCGTGACTTGCAGCACCTGGGCGCCGTGGACGAGCGCCTGGGCGAGCTTGCCGAGGGCGATTTGACCTTCGGGGATGAGCACGGCGCAGCGCATGCCCGCTCGTGCCGCGTAGGCAGCGGCCGAAGCTGACGTGTTACCAGTTGAGGCGCACACGACCGCTTCGGCGCCGGCTTCGGCCGCCTTGGAGATCGCGAGCGTCATACCCCGGTCCTTGAACGAACCGGTTGGGTTGGCTCCCTCGAGCTTCAGCCACACCTCGGCGCCGACACGCTCGGACAGCCGAGGGGCAGGCAGCAGCGGCGTCCCACCCTCGTAGAGGGTTACGACGGGAGTCGCGTCCGTCACCGGGAGGAAGGGCCGATACGCCTGGATGACACCACGCCAGTGCTGCAGCGCCGGGGCCAGTGGCTCCGGCGTGGCCGGCGTGGACGTGGGATCGCCCAGTTGCGCCGGCATGCCGGTCACGAGTTGGGCTCCGGCCCGATCACCCGCAGCACCGACCCGATGCGCTCGACCGAGTCGAGGTCCCGCAGGGCTTCGAGTGTGGCAGACACATCGGCCTCGAGAGCGGTATGGGTGATGAACACGAGTCGCGCCTCACCGGTCAGGCCCGTCTGCTCCATCGAGCGGATGGAGACGTGGTGATCACCGAAGACGGACGCTACGGACGCCAGCACGCCCGGCTGGTCCACCACGTCGAGGGTGAGGTAGTACTGGCTGCGCAGCTCGGAGATCGGCCGGAGGTCGGGGGCGTGCCGCCGAACCGATCGTGCCCTACTGCCTTCCCGGAGATGGTGAGCGGCGTCGATGACGTCGCCGAGGACTGCGCTCGCCGTCGGACGCCCGCCTGCCCCTCGTCCGTACACCATCAACTCGCCTGCGGCGTCGCCCTCCACGAACACGGCGTTGAACGAGCCGCGAACCGAGGCGAGCGGATGATCCTTCGGGACCATGGCTGGGTGGACACGCACGGCCACCGAGGGAGCTAGGCGCCCGCCGGGCGCCGCGGGTGGCCCGGAGCGCTCTGCGATGGCCAGGAGCTTGACCTCGTAGCCGAGGCGGTGGGCGAAGGCGATGTCGCTTGCCTGAATGCTGGCGATCCCCTCGCGGTACACATCAGCTGCCCGCACATCGGCGTCGAACGCGATTCCGGCCAGGATCGCCGCTTTGGCAGCAGCGTCATAGCCCTCGACGTCCGCTGTCGGGTCCGCCTCGGCATACCCGAGCGCTTGGGCCTCGGCGAGCGCCTCGGCATACCCGAGTCCTTCGTCGCTCATCCGGGTGAGCATGTAGTTCGTCGTGCCGTTCACGATCCCGGTGAGCCGGACGATGTGCTCGCCAGCGAGCGACTCGCGCAGAAGCCGGACGAGGGGGATCGCCCCGGCGACGGACGCCTCGAACAGCAGGTCGACGCCAGCAGCCTCCGCTGCTTTGGCAAGCTCGCCGGCCGAAGTGGCGAGGAGCTCCTTGTTGCCGGAGATCACGGGTTTCCCGGCTGCAAGCGCCTCGATGATCAAGGTGCGCGCCGGCTCGACGCCGCCCATCAGCTCCACCACGACGTCGATCTGCGGATCGGCGACGATGCTGTGCGGGTCGGTCGTGGCTCGTGCCTCAAAACGCCCACGATCGACCGGCGATCGATCCCTCGACAGATCACGCACTGCGATCCGGGCGACCTCCAGCTCGATACCCGTGCGTGCCGAGATCGACTCGGTCCCCGAGTCGACGAGGGCAAC
The DNA here is from genome assembly GCA_050010115.1 of Acidimicrobiales bacterium. Classification (GTDB taxonomy): domain Bacteria; phylum Actinomycetota; class Acidimicrobiia; order Acidimicrobiales; family Bog-793; genus JAKACA01. The sequence goes on from JBEKLQ010000035.1 coordinate 27,380, forward strand.
GAAGGCGGCTCCGACGTTGCCGCAGCCGAGGACGCCGATGCGCAACGGCCCGGCTGGGGCGTTGGCGGTCGACGGCGACGGCGACGGCGACGGGGCCGCGGAGCTGGTGTCGGTGCTGGCTTGGATCGCCTCGGGCGAGGTCACGGCAAACAACGTACAAGACCGGCCGATCGACCCACCCAGGCGGACGAGGCCGGGCCCGGCACGGAGCACGCCGAGCGCACCGAGCTCACTGATCGAGCCGGAGGAGATCCTCGATACTCTCCCGGCGGACGACCACCCTCGCTGAGCCGCCGCGCACGAATACGACAGGCGGGCGCCCGATCCGGTTGTAGTTGGAGGCCATGGACCAGCCGTACGCTCCGGTGACCGGCGTCGCCAGCACATCACCCACCTCGATGTCGGCGGGAACGTGAGCGTCGTCGACGATCACGTCGCCCGACTCGCAGTGCTTGCCGACCACACGCACGACAAGCGGACGCTTGGCCTCCGGCGATCGGGGCAGGAAGGCCTCGTAGCCGCTGCCGTACAGCACCGGGCGAGGGTTGTCGCTCATCCCACCGTCGACGGCGACGTAGGTCCGCACACCTGGGAGCCGCTTGATCGTCCCGACCCGGTACAAAGTGAGGCCGGCGGTGGCCACGATCGACCGGCCCGGCTCGGCCGTCACCCTCACGTCGGCGGGGAGCCGCGCCACGGCGCAGGCGGTGCGCACGACGGACGCCCACTCCGCCATCGACGGCGCATGTTCCCCGTTGAGGTACGCGACCCCGAGGCCGCCGCCGATGCAGCACTCCTCCAGCCCATGGCGGCGCAGAAACGGGGCGAGCAAGCTCACTACCCTGGCGTACACGTCGACCCGGAATATCTGGCTCCCGACGTGAGTGTGGGCACCGACGAGGCGCACTCCAGGTACGGCCCGTAACGCCTCGACCGCCCGATCGGCGGCGCCCTCGGCCAGGCTGAAGCCGAACTTCGTGTCCTCCTGCCCGGTCATCACGTACTCATGGGTGTGCGCTTCGACCCCTGGCGTGACTCGCACGAGGGCGTCGACCCCATGGCTCAGCACTCCGGCCGCCGACAGCTCGCCCAGCCGGCGGATCTCGTCGAACGAATCGACGACGATGCGACCGATCCGGTTGCTGAGCGCAGCACTCAGCTCGTCGATCGACTTGTTGTTGCCGTGCAGTACGAGCTGTCCGCCCGGGACCCCGGCGGCGAGTGCCACTGCGAGCTCGCCACCGGTGGAGACGTCGAGCATCATGCCCTCCTCCAGGGCGAGGGCGGCCATCGCCTTGCACAAGAACGCCTTGGTCCCATAGGCCACGGCGCCCCTGCCAAAACACGCCACCGCTTCCTTGCACCGGGCCCTCAGGTGATCCTCGTCGTAGACGAAGACCGGTGTCCCGAGCTCATCGGCGAGTGCCACCAGATCGACGCCTCCGACCGCCAAGGCTCCCGAAGACGCCCGGGTGGCTGTCATCGGGAGCAGGTGGCGGGCGATTGGCGCCTCGGTGGACACGCTCACATCTCGTCCGGGGCGCCCACACCGAGCAGGTCGAGACCGATCGTAAGGCCGATCCGGGCCGCCTCCACCAGCCACAGCCTGGCCTGGGTCAACTGCGGCGGCACGCCCTCACCCATCACATAGCAGTCGTGATAGAAACCGTGGAAGTCGGCCGCTAGACGGCGGACCCAGTTCGTCACCTTGAACGGCGCCCGGTCGGTGGCGGCATCCTCGACAACCCGCTCTAGGTCGGCGAGCGTCCGGAGCACTTCGAGTTCCCGGGGATGAACGAGTACGCCCAAGTCGAGCGAGTCATGCGGCCGCCTCTCCACACCGCGCTCGACCGCTACGCGCCCGATCGATGCGATGCGGGCGTGGGCATACTGCACGTAGAACACCGGGTTCTCGGCCGACTTCTCCTTGACGATGTCGAGATCCAGCGTCGTCGACTGGTCGATGGAGGAGAGCAGCGACAGCAGCCGCGTGGCGTCAGGCCCGATCTCGTCGATGAGGGAGTCGAGGCGCACGTAGTTGCCCGTGCGCTTGGACATGCGCCCGCTGACGAGCGAGATCATCTGGCCGATCCGGACCTCGAGCCTGCTGCGGTCGATCCCGAGCGCCTCCACACCGGCGTGCAGGCTCGCCACCTGTCCGTGGGTGTCGGCTCCGAAGATGTCGATGACCCGGTCGAACCCCCGCTCGAGAAACTTGTTCCGGTGATAAGCAAGGTCCCCAGCCAGGTACGTCGCGTCGCCATTCGACTTCACGAGTACCCGGTCGCGGCTGTCGCCGAACGTCGTCGCCCTGAACCACACCGCACCACCCTCGTCGTAGAGGTGGCCGCGCGAGCGGAGCTCGTCGATCAGCTCGGCGACTTTGCCGCTCTCCTCGATCGAGGCCTGCGAGTACCACTCGTCGAAGTAGATCCCGAGGCGGTCCAACGTCGCGTGGATGTTCGAAAGGATCCGCTCAGCGGCGAAACGGCCAGCCTCGAGGATGTCGTCCGGCCCCTCGTAGAGCGCGGCGATCTCAGCGACGTACTCGCCCTGATATCCCTCCTTGGGCGGAGCCTCGCCACGGCGACGAGCGAGCACGCTCTCCCCCAGCAGCCTCATCTGCCCCCCGGTGTCGTTCACGTAGAACTCCCGGCTCACGTCCCAGCCGGTGCGCGTCATGATCCGGCCGAGCGAATCGCCGTAGGCGCCGAACCAGCCGTTGCCGACGTGCAACGGGCCGGTCGGGTTCGCCGACACAAACTCGATCTGAACCCGCTCGCCGTGGCCGAGGTCCGGTGAGGCGTAGCCGGACTCGCCAGCGGTCACGATCTCGGTGAGCGCGTCGTGCAACCAACTGGGGTGCAGCTTGAAATTCACGAAACCCGGCCCCGCCACCTCGACACCCGCCACGTGCCGGGGTGGCGCTGCAGTGAGGGCAGCAGCGAGCTCGTCAGCGAGCTCTCGAGGCTTGCGGCCAGCACCCTTGGCGATGGAGAGAGCGATGTTCGTCGACCAGTCGCCGTGCTCCTGGCGAGCCGGGCGCTCCAGGTGGACGTCGCTGGGGGCACTCTCGATACCGAGCGTGTTCAGGGCGGCGGAGACGGATTCGGCGAGGGCCTCTGTGATGCTCATAACAGACGTGAGGATTGCCGAACTACGGGTAGCATGCAAACGACGCAGCTGACTTGGGGCTGGTAGCGGCCCTGCGTCGGCTCTTTCCCGCCCTCGTAGCTCAGCGGATAGAGCATCGGCCTCCGGAGCCGTGTGCGCAGGTTCGAGTCCTGCCGAGGGCGCCAGCAGAAACTGCTTCTGATCAGCATATAAGCGCTGGTCGGGGGCATACCGACTTGACCACTTGGGCCCCGTCTTTATCCGCCCTTTGCCACTGCGATTGGAGGGCCGTGGGAGGAGATTCCCGAGTCTAGTGTGCGAACCGACACGCGTGGTGAGGGACCGGGTGCAGTGAGAGTTCCTCCGGCTGCTGTCGGGCGATTCCTCGGGCCGCTCAGCCACCACCAGCAGTGCTCCGGCGAGCCCCTTGGGACTTCCGGGGTCACGGTGCTTCAGGTTGGCTGAGGTTCTGGGTACCGAGCCAGTGTGCCCCCCCAAGCCGTTGGGGACGAGGCTTCTTGGCGACCCGTTTGACCTATCCTTTCGGTGAAGGTGGTGCGATGAACGAGCAAGCGGCGTCTCCGGAACGAACCGCATTAAGGCACCCGGCACTGTGGCGCGTTCGACACGCTCCGGCCGTGCCTGCCGCAGCGATGCTTCTGTTTAACCGTGTCTGCCCTATGGCTTTCGGCTGCGGGAACCGCGTCCGTCTGGGTCCACTCCGAGGCCCCAAGTCGTTATCCTTCAGGCCCCCCACCGCCGTCACACCCGTACGGCCTTCTCTTCGGGCTGGCCGGTGCCGTCCTCACGCTCGGCTCGCTTGTCCTGCTGGTTCGTTGGAACGCTGCCCGCAGTCGCCCGTTGGCCCTGGCGGCCATTGCATGCGTTGGCGTACTAGCTGAGATCGTTGTCGTGCATCTGGTCAGCGCGCACGCCTTCTCGGCTGCCCCGCTCGGCTACGAGAACTCGGCGAGGAGGTTTCGCCCGTCGCCACACTCGCGATGGCGCCGTCCCGTCATGAATGCTCCACAAGGCAAAGGCTGTGGAGCAGACCCCCAGAGACGAAAAGGCTCGCGCGACGACAGGAGGTCGTCCAAGAACGGCTCTAGATCGGGGAGAGCTCGGCTAAAGCGCAGTTCGATGGGGCCGCCCAACATGTGACCGCCGCCCTCGTCACCTACCCGCTCAAACCCGAGCGCCAGACTCTCGGCTGCCTCAACCAGCCGGCGGTAACGGCTGACTACCTGTTGGACTGCTAGCTCGTGAAGAGTGAAGGACTCCCCCTTCGCTACGAAGAGAGCCGTCCGGTTGACGGCTTCCACGACGTAGCCGAGGTCAGGGTCGGCGACAGCGACCTCGAGCTGGCTGAGCGAGATCGCGTGCGCGTGATCACGCTGTCTCGAGATCAGGTCAAGAAGGCTCTGAGACGCCCGGCCGCGCACCATGACCGAAAGCTCCTGCACTTCGTCTGCTGGCAGAATCCTCCGCCCCGTGAAGTTGGTCTTTATCCAGTTGGGCGGTGTGTCGCGCTGGACTCGACGCAGATGTGCCGAGGGCAGCCACACGAAGTCCAGATCGCGTCGACGGGCGACGGCACTCTTCAGAAAGGCGTAGGTGGCGGCCGTTGAACTCCTAGTGTGAAAGGACCAGAACCTTGGATCAAGGTGATCTACGGTGATCGAGAGATCCGATGAGAAGAGCTGGTGAAGGGATCTGTCATCAGTTTCGCGACTAGCCCCCGAGCCGAACACATCAGCCAAGAACGCTGCGTCGTCTCCGTCGGCGTGGGTCTCCAGCACGAAGGTCTTCCACGGAGAGGTATCGGGCGACCGGAACTGACTCTCGAGCTGCTTTCGGTTCAATTCTCCTCCTCTCTTTCGTCTTCGTCCGCCAGGCTGAGTTCTCGTTCGAGATCCAAGTCATCGAAGAGCGCCTCCTGTATCGCCGCGACAACGCTCCGCCACCGTCAGCGGGATCCAACGACCGTGAAAGGCGCGCCGCTCATCGACCACCTGCAGGCCAGCGCCTTCGAGCAGGCGGTGACGTTCGTTGAGCGGGAGTCCGTGCGCGACCATGTGGCGGGCTACGACTCGGACCGGTTTCCAGCGCGGGAGGTCGTCGATCGAGACATCTGCTAGGGCGAATGCCCCGCCTGGCCGCAGAACCCGACGAACCTCGCTCAGCGCCTCCGGCTGGTCGGACCAGTGATGGAAGCTGAGCGTGCTGGTCACGACGTCGAAGCTCTCGTTGGGGAATGGCAGTGCCTCGGCGGCTCCGCGGACGAGGTTGAGCGGAGCTCTGGCCTGGCGGGCGGCGTTCAACATCCCCGCAGATCGGTCGAGGCCGAAGAGTGCCAGCTGCGGCCGTTCCTGTCCCAAGAGCTCGAGCAGGCGCCCGGTGCCAGTGCCGATATCGAGGAGCTTTCCGGAGGCAAGTCGGCTGGCGAGCGTGGCCGATACTGCTCGTTGGATCGGGCCGAAGAACACGACTTGCATCGGGGAACGGTCGTAGGTCCGGGACCAGACATCGAAGTGCAGCTCGTCACCCGCGTGGCGTGAGCGGTGCCGGAGAAGGCGACCCATCGGTAGGAAAGGCTAAGAGGCCGCGCGGATAGGTAGCAAGCCTGTGACCAGGGCTTTTACAGGAAAAGGCGCGTAAATAGCGACCATCCACCGGTCGTTGGAGCGGCCCCGAGAGACTCGGGGTTGGAATCCA